>JBCDHF010000061.1:0-14934 GCA_038750375.1 Cyanobacteria bacterium P01_H01_bin.15 | reverse complement strand
TCCGCTTTTGCTTAACCCGAACTCAGGTTAATTAACGTCGTCTTGATTGTCGAAGGTTCGCGACCCTTGTAAGATAAGCCCCAGAAATTAGCGGGTCTCGGGTGATGAAAAAGACAGTCAAGTTGGCGATCTTAGGGGCTGGTCGTTGGGGGACTCACCTCATTCGTAATTTTTTTACCCATGCCCAAAGCGAAGTAGTTGCGATCGCAGATCCAGATCCGGCTCGTTTAGAAGCCTGCCGAGAGAAATTTCAGCTTGGTGCCACGGTTTCGTTAGTTTCTGATTGGCGCAAACTGCAGAAAATATCCGATCTCGATGCGGTGGTTGTCGTAACACCCGCTTCTACCCATTTGGAAATTATTGAAGCCGCCCTGAATTGGGGATGCCATATTCTGGCAGAAAAGCCCTTAACCCTAGAAGCTTCAACCTGTGAGCATCTGGCACAACTTGCCCAATCCCGGGAGCGCATTTTGATGGTGGATCATACCTATCTTTTCCATCCGGCTGTTGAAGTGGCGAAATCTGCGATCGCAGCGGGCAAATTGGGGGACATTCAGTATGGCTATGCGACAAGAACAAACCTGGGACCTGTACGCCAGGATGTTGATGCCTTATGGGATTTAGCTATTCACGATATCGCGATTTTTAACTACTGGCTGGATGCGACCCCCACCCGAGTAGAAGCGCAAAGCAAAATGTGGTTACAGCCTGAATCTGCCGATTGGGTGCAGGGAACGATGTTTTATCCCAACGATATTCCCGTTAAGACCCACTGGTGCTGGGCGAATCCTGACAAGCAGAGACGACTTGGTTTAGTTGGTTCTGAAGGCACCCTGATTTTTGATGAGTTAGCGAGTAGTCCGGTGGTGATTCAGCAAGGTCACTTTATCAAAAGTGGAGAAAAGTATCTGCCTGAAAATTTGGAGACGATTCCTTTAGCCGTTCCGCCCGCTGAACCGCTAGCTCAGATGTGCGCTTATTTCTTGGATTGTGTTTTGAGTGGCAGACAGCCCGAGCGATCGGATGCCCAAGTTGGTAAAGCCCTGGTTCAAATCTTGGCTCACTTTACCGAGGCGCTGAATTAGTTCGGCTAACCATATCCAAGCAGCGGAAGCCTGTTAACCCATCGCCTGCCGAAAAAATTCGATCGTCTCTGTCAGTATCTTGATGAATTGATCGATTTCGCTTTGAGTATTGTAGAAATATAGACTGGCTCGACCGCTCCCGGACGAGCCAAAAATCCGATGCAGAGGCTGAGTGCAGTGATGGCCAGAGCGAATTGCCACACCCTCATGATCCAATAGCGTGGCTAAATCACTCGCATGGATGCCTTCAATATTAAAGGCAGCCAACGCCGCTCGGCCTTTGGCAATAGGCGGACCATAGATTTGTAAGCCTGGGATTTGGGAAAGCGCTTCGTATAGATACACCGACAAGGTCTGTTCGTAATGATGAATTTTCTCCATCCCTACATTGCTCAAATAATCAACCGCAGCTCCGAGCATAATAGCTTCTGCGATCGCGGGGGTCCCCGCTTCAAATTTGTGGGGCAGTTCGCCAGTTGTGAAGTGGTCGAGAAACACCTGATCGATCATCTCTCCACCCCCTAGAAACGGCGGCATGGCGTCAAGAATTTCCCGTTTTCCATACAGAAAGCCACTTCCGGTGGGACCGCACATTTTATGACCGCTGGCCACTAGCCAATCACAATCGAGCGCCTGAACGTCAACCGGCTGATGGGGAACGCTTTGGCAGGCATCGACCAGTACCTTGGCGCCGACGCCGTGAGCTAATTCTGAAATTTTTGCGACCGGGTTAATGCAGCCCAACGTATTGGAAACATGAACCACCGCCACTAATTTGGTATTGGGAGATAAGAACCCCTCAAACTGCTCCCAATCTAAGTCTTGATCGGCGCTTAAACCGATGTAGCGAATCTTCGCACCGGTCTTACCCGCAATAATTTGCCAAGGCACAAGATTGCTATGGTGTTCCATCACCGTGAGCAAAATTTCGTCTTCTGGCTGCAGATTGCTAAACGCCCAGCTGTACGCCACTAAATTTATGGCTTCGCTGGCATTGCGCGTAAACACAATTTCTTCCCGCGCCGCAGCATTGACAAATTTGGCAACTTTATCTCTGGCACCTTCATACGCTTCGGTAGCCCGCACACTCAAGCTATGGGCACCGCGATGAACGTTGGCGTTATCCGTCGAATAGTATTGATTGATCGCCTCTAGAACGGCTTCCGGTTTCTGGGAAGTCGCGGCGCTATCGAAGTAAATCAAAGGATGCCCATGAATTTTCTGCGCCAACAGCGGAAAATCGGCACGAACTTGACTGGCGAGACTGCGGCTAGCAACAGAAGAAGGCATGAGCGATCGCAAATAAAAATGAAGGGATGGGACGAAAAAATTATGCTGAGATCTGACTGATTTTTTCTGAAATCGCCGTTTCTAGAATTGGGCGTAACTCGGGAACTGGCAATCGCTGTAAAATCTCGGCGATGAAAGCTGACAGCAGGAGCTGACGCGCAGCCATTTCATCTAGACCACGGCTCAGCAGATAAAAAATCTCATTGGCTTCCAGCTGACTAACCGTCGCACCATGGGTGCATTTCACATTATCCGCCGTAATTTGGAGTTCGGGTTTTGTATCTACCCGAGCTTTGGGCGACAACAGCAAATTGCGATTAAGTTGAGCCGCATTGGTAAATTGGGCTGCTTGGGGAACCAACACTTTGCCATTAAAGACAGTTCGCGCCCGGTCGGCGACTACGCATTTGTGTAGCTGATCGGTACTGGCATGGGGTTCCGTCAGCGAGATTAAGCTGTGTAGGTCACTCACCTGTTCGCCAGTCGCAACAACCAAGCCATTAAGCTCAGTGAGGGTTTGAGGCCCCGTTGGGAAAATTTGGTAGTCATGGCGAGCTAAGCGACCCCCTAAATCCAGCGTTGTCCCCCGATAGCGACTGTCCCGCTCCTGGGTAATCAAGCTCAGTCCTAAATGAAAATTAGCGTCTGCTTCCTGCTGCCATCGGACGTGGTTAATTTCGGCGTTGCTACCCAACACTATTTCGGTCACCGTGTTCGTCCATAGCGGGGCCTTCTCTGATTTACTAACGTAATGCTCAACCAGGGTAGCTTTCGAGCCCGTCTCGGCAATGACTAACGTTCGGGGCTGAATGAATTGCGCATTTTCGTCGCTATCTCCCTGAAAGTAGATGTGAACTGGGGTCTCTAAAACAGTATTTGCCGATAACCAAACCACGGCTACATCAGAAAAGCCAGCTGAATTAAACGCCCGAAAGATAGTTTGAGCACCAGGTTGCTGATTCAAATATTCAAAAATGCGAGATCGCTGGGGCGTAGGTAGTCTCCGGAGACTGCCCACATAAACGCCTTGACCTAACTCTAGGCTAGTAGTCTGGGCGAAGCCATTGCTGAATACAAGCGGTTTCCCGAGTCCTGGAAGTCTTTCTACAGCGACGATCTGGGTCGTTGCAACGTGAAAGGATTGCTGACACAGTGCCTTGAGATCAAAAAAACGCCAGTCTTCATCTTGGGTCGTGGGCAGCTTTGCCGTTTCCAGATAGCGCAATGCTGACTTTCGTAAATTTTGCCAGTCCGCAAACCCCTCTGGAATGGGAGCCGTTGACATCTGCGATCGCAAGTTTGCCAAAGTCTCTGCGAAGAGAGACTGAGAGGTAATCAAACTCATCTATGCCCCCGCTGCGACTAATTCGTCCACAAAGTCATACCCTTTCTCTTCTAGCTCCAGCGCTAGAGATTTATCGCCACTTTTCACGATCTGACCATCATGCATCACATGAACAAAGTCCGGTTGAATGTAATCCAGTAATCGCTGATAGTGGGTAATCAAAATCATGGCATTTTCGAAAGTGGAGAGCTGGTTGACCCCGTTAGAGACAATGCGTAAAGCATCGATATCCAAGCCTGAGTCAGTCTCATCCAAAATCGCTAACGACGGTTCCAGCAAGGCCATTTGAAGAATCTCATTGCGCTTTTTCTCGCCGCCGGAAAAACCTTCATTCAGGCTACGTTGCAAAAAACTAGGGTCCATTTGTACGACCGCCAGCTTCTCTTCAACTAAATCCTCAAAATCAAACGCATCTAGCTCTTCTTGACCCTTCGCCTTTTGATGGGCATTGTAGGCTGTGCGTAAAAAGTCTAAGTTGCTCACCCCGGGCACCTCAATCGGGTACTGAAACGCGAGAAAAATTCCAGTTAGTGATCGCTCATGGGCTTCGAGCTCCAACAAAGAGTTACCGTGGTACATGATGTCACCCCCGGTGACTTCATAATCGGGGTGTCCCGCCAAAATCTTGGAAAAAGTACTTTTGCCCGAGCCATTGCGACCCATAATGGCATGAATCTCGCCTGCTTTAATAGTCAAATTCAGCCCTTTTAGAATTGGCTGCTCGCCAATAGACGCGGTCAATCCCTGCACGTCCAAAATCGTCTTACTATCTGTCTGAATCATGACTAAGTCCTAACTGCCCAGTAAAAATTAATCGCTATGCTCTAAACCTTGTCCATAAAAAAAGCCGAAGTAAGCCGCAACCCACCTCGACCACGATCACCTAGAAAAAAATTAGCCAACAGCCCCTTCTAGCTTGATACTCAAAAGCTTATCCGCCTCTGCAGCAAACTCCATAGGCAATTCATTCAGAACATCCTTACAAAATCCTGCCACCAGCATTGACACGGCATCTTCTTCTGAGATTCCGCGCTGAGCGAAGTAAAATAGCTGTTCCTCGCCAATCTTGGCTGTAGACGCTTCATGCTCAACTTTGGTACCCGGATTATCAACCTGAATGTAAGGGAACGTATTTGCTTCTGCCGTATCCCCAATCAGCATCGAATCGCACTGAGAGTAGTTTCGAGAACCAGTCGACTTAGGTCTCATTTTGACTAAACCCCGGTAACTATTCTTTGATTTTCCGGCAGAAATCCCTTTGGAAATAATCGTGCTACGAGTGTTTTTACCCACATGAATCATCTTGGTCCCTGTATCTGCCTGCTGATGATGATTAGTCAGGGCGATGGAATAGAACTCGCCAACCGAATTATCTCCAGCCAGGACACAACTGGGATATTTCCACGTAATAGCTGAACCAGTTTCGACTTGAGTCCAAGAGATCTTGGAATTGACCCCCTTGCAGAGACCCCGCTTCGTCACAAAGTTGAAAATGCCGCCAATGCCATCTTCATTGCCTGCATACCAATTTTGAACAGTAGAGTATTTAATCTCCGCATTATCCAGCGCCACCAGTTCAACAACGGCTGCATGCAGCTGGTTGCTGTCATACATAGGAGCAGTGCATCCTTCCAGGTAGCTAACCGACGCGCCTTCTTCTGCAATTATGAGCGTCCGTTCAAACTGCCCTGTATCCCCTGAATTAATCCGGAAATAACTCGACAGCTCCATGGGGCATTTCACACCCTTTGGCACATAAACAAATGAGCCATCACTGAATACCGCAGAGTTGAGCGCCCCAAAAAAATTGTCTCCGACAGGAACAACCGTTCCCAAATACTTCCTGATAATGTCTGGATGTTCTTTCAATGCCTCGGAAATCGAGCAGAAGATAACTCCTGATTCGGCAAGCTTCTCTTTAAAGGTCGTCGCAATCGAAACACTGTCAAAAATCGCATCTACCGCGACATTGCCAAGACGTTTTTGTTCAGATAGAGGAATCCCCAGCTTGTCAAAGGTTTCTAGAAGTGCTGGATCGAGATCATCTAAGCTGTCAACTTTTTTCTGTTGTTTTGGCGCAGAATAATAAACAATATCCTGATAGTTAATCGGTGGATATTGATTGTGAGACCAATTGGGCTCTGACATCTGGCTCCATCGTCGAAAAGCTTTCAAGCGGAATTGCAACATAAATTCAGGCTCTTCTTTCTTGGCAGAAATAGCCCGAACAATGTCTTCATTCAAACCTCGTGGTAGTGTATCGGATTGAATGTCCGTTACAAAGCCGTACTTATAAGGCTCACTAACCAGATTTTTAACAGAGGTAGCAGTCATTTCGACGAATGCTCGTAAATATGAGTGAACACTGAAAGATTAGGTCCCAAGCACTTTTGCCCGATTTCTGATCTCAAGCTAGATTTGCTTGTTTCCTCTTTTGCACTTAAACAACTAGTTTGTTGCTTTAACTATTTTAGGCTAGTTTAACAACATGGTCATTGTCAAAATATTTCAGAATCACTAGATACATCTTTCAATTCGGCCGCTCTGCCCACTCAGAATTACTTAAAAATCATGAGTGCTTCTCATAGTTCCACCAAAGATGACATTCTTCAAACCTTATTAAAAAAGGGAGAAGCCACCGCGCAACAATTAGCCCAGTGGTTATCTATCAGCCCTCAAGCAGTACGACGCCACCTCAAAGACCTGGAATCGGAACAACTGATTGAACATCAAGTGCATGCTCAAGGGCAGGGTCGCCCCCAGCATCGCTATCAACTCAGTGCTCAGGGGCATGAGCGTTTTCCCCAGGGTTATGGTCATTTTGCGGTATCGTTTCTCGAAACCATGACAGCCACTGTGGGCAAAGACCAAGTGAATGAAGTGCTTAAAACCCAATGGCAGCGTAAAGCAGATGAATATCGAGACCGTGTCGGTGGCGGGAATTTAGGGGAACGGATTCAGAAGCTGGTCGCAATTCGTAAAGAAGAAGGGTACATGCCGGAATTGGTGGATGCTGAACTGATACATGACGAGGGGTTTATCTTAGCGGAGCATCACTGTGCAATTTCTGAGCTAGCTGAGTCTTACCCCAATATTTGCGGTCATGAATTGGAGTTATTTGCTTCTGTTTTACCGGATTGCATAATTGAGAGAACTCATTGGATGAATGATGGTGAGCATCGCTGTGGGTATTTAATTCAGCCCAAAGTCTTGCAGAAGTCCTGATGAAACCTACCATGTCAGTCGCCCCGTTCGTAAAGTGGAGGCTGCGCGCCATAACGATCTAGAATTGGGCAACTCAAAATCAAGCGTGTCCTAAATAATCTGGCGAATTCAAAAAAAACGCTGGTGAATTAATCCAGCGTTTTTTTTGAATTTACGTGCGCCTTAAATCTTTAGAGAGTAGGCGCTATCAAAATCGGCGTGTCAGAAAGGGTCGCAATCTTACCGTTTTCGACCAGAGTAGGTACAGCAGCACGAGTATGCTTTACTAAATTGACCAAGGTCGCATCGTAAATACTGGTCACCAGCTTGGGATAAAGTCCAATTCCAATGATCGGGATTAGCAGGCAAGTGACGACAAAAATTTCTCGCGGCTCAACATCGACTAGCTCTTGATGCTCGACTAAAGACTTATTCTCGGGTCCATACAGCATTTCGCGGAGCATAGACAGCAGATAAATTGGCGTCAGAATAACGCCGACAGCAGCTAAAGAAACTGCCACCACTTTGAAGGTGAAGCCGTAAGCATCGCTAGTGGCAAAGCCAACAAATACCATCAGTTCAGCGACAAATCCGCTCATACCCGGCAGTGCGAGTGAGGCGAGTGAACAGGTTGTCCACATGGCAAAGGCTTTTTTCATCTTCTGGCCAATGCCACCCATTTCATCCAGCATCAAGGTATGGGTCCGGTCATAAGTACAGCCCACCATGAAAAATAAGCTGGCACCAATTAGTCCATGGGAAATCATTTGCAGCATCGCCCCGCTGGTACCGAGTTCGGTAAACGAAGCAATCCCGATTAATACAAAACCCATGTGAGAAATCGAAGAATAAGCAATTTTGCGCTTCAAATTACGCTGGGCAAATGAAGTCAGAGCCGCGTAAATAATATTGACAACCCCTAAAATCACCAATATTGGAGCAAATTTAGCGTGCGCTTCAGGTAGCATGCCAACATTCATGCGGATCAAGGCATAACCCCCCATTTTCAACAAAATACCGGCAAGTAGCATATGAGCCGGGGCAGTAGCTTCTCCATGGGCGTCGGGCAACCAAGTATGTAAGGGAAAGATTGGCAACTTAACGCCATAAGCGATCAAGAATCCGCCGTAAAGAAATAGCTGTAAATTAAGCCCAAAATCTTTGGCTGCAATCGCTTGCATATCAAACGTGACCGTATCGCCATAAAAGGCCATGGTCAGAGCCGCTACTAAAATAAAGAGCGAGCCACCAGCCGTGTAGAGAATAAATTTGGTCGCTGCGTAAAGTCGCTTTTTTCCACCCCAAATGGATAAAATTAGATAGACAGGAACTAGCTCTAGTTCCCATACGAGGAAGAACAAGAGAATATCCTGAACAGAAAAAACGGCGATTTGTCCACCGTACATGAGCAGCATCAGGAAATAAAATAGCTTGGGCTTAAAGGTGACAGGCCAAGCCGCCATAATTGCCAGGGTCGTAATAAACCCGGTCAAAATCACTAAGGGCATCGATAGCCCATCGACCCCCACTGACCAGTTGAGATCAAGCTGGGGCACCCAAGCATAACTTTCAAATAGCTGCATTCCTGAGCTTCCAAGGTCGTAGTTCAGGCAAAAGGCAGCAACAATCAGCAGAAAATCAATCAGCCCGACGATTAGGGAAAACCAGCGAACGGTCTTACCATCTTTATCGGGAATAATCGGGATCAAAAAAGAGGCTGCGATCGGAAACAAAATAATCGCAGTAAGCCAAGGAAAGTTAGCCATAACAACTTTTCTTTATGGGAGGTTTTTAAAGATCAGCGGAGCAAACATCAATACTGAAACAATATGTTCCACTTGAAGGGAAACTAAACCACGCTAAAGACAACAACAAAGCCTAAAACAGCGGCAAATACGATTAGCGCATAAAACTGCACTCGACCATTTTCGAAGTATTTAAGACCTTCTCCACTGACAAGAGCTGCTAGACCTGTCAAATTGACGGCGCCGTCCACAATGCGATAGTCGACTTCCAAGATTTGGCGAGCTAAACGCCGAGAGCCCTTGACGAATAGCTGATCGTAAATCTCATCGAAATACCACTTATTGCGGAATAGCTCATTCAGACTCCGAAAGCGCTGATTGAAAAAGCCGGGATCAACCTTGCCTTGAAAGTACATTAACGAAGCTAAGGTGATACCCAACAGTGAGATTCCTACAGAGCCTCCAGCCATAATCAAAAATTCTGTTTGAGCGAATGGTACGGCCTCCATCACTTCTCCCGGAGCGTGAATAAACTCTTCGAAAGAGTTGTTCCAAGGGCGCCCTAATAAGCCAATGAGGACAGAGGGAATCGCCAAAATCATGAGTGGCAGGGTCATTGACCAAGGGGACTCATGGGGGGTATCGCTATGGTGGTGATCGTCATGTTCGCCGTCTGCTGTATGCTCGAGCTCGCGGACATCCATGGCTCCTGGACCAAATGAGGGAACTAGCCCTGCATCGGCAAGGACTACGTTTTTCGCTTGACTATCAGTACCGCGGAAACTATGCCCCTCAAAAGTCAAGAAGTAGAGACGGAACATGTAAAAAGCCGTCATACCCGCTGTCAACCAACCCACAAACCAGAGAACTGGATTTGCCTCGAACGCCAACCCCAAGATTTCATCCTTTGACCAGAAACCGGCAAAAGGCGGAACACCGCAAATTGCTAGAGTTCCGATCAAAAAAGTCAGACGAGTGATGGGCATGTACTTACGCAGTTGGCCCATGAGGCGCATGTCCTGAGCTAGTACGGGATTGTGGCCAACAACCGCTTCCATACCGTGGATAACGGAGCCAGAGCAGAGAAACAGCATGGCTTTGAAATAAGCGTGGGTCATTAGGTGGAAAAGTCCGGCTGAATAAGCGCCAAACCCCATGGCCATTACCATATAGCCGAGCTGAGAAACAGTGGAATAAGCTAACCCTTTTTTAATGTCACACTGAGTTAAAGCGATGGTCGCTCCTAAAAAAGCGGTGGCAGCACCGGTCCAGGCGATCAAGCTCATCGCAGCAGGTAGCACCTCAAAAACTGGGTACATGCGAGCTACGAGAAAAACTCCGGCTGCAACCATTGTGGCGGCATGGATGAGAGCAGAAATAGGCGTAGGACCTTCCATCGCATCTGGAAGCCAAACGTGAAGCGGGAACTGCGCAGATTTAGCAGCAGGGCCGAGGAAAACTAAAATTCCAAAGAATGTAGCGAGACCCAAACTAATGGCGCCACTGGAAATGAGTTGTTCGAGGCGCTCACCCATTTCAGCAAATTCAAAGCTTCCCGTTGCCCAGTACAAACCCAGCATTCCGAGTAAAAGACCAAAATCACCAACGCGATTAGTAACGAAAGCTTTTTGGCAAGCATTGGCGGCAGCCGGACGGTCATACCAAAAACCAATCAGCAAGTAGGAGCACATACCAACTAGTTCCCAGAAGATATAAATCTGAACCAGATTTGGGCTCACAACTAGCCCCAACATGGAAGAACTGAATAGGCTCAAATAAGCATAGAAGCGCACATATCCAGGATCGTGAGCCATATATCCATCTGTGTAAATCATGACCAGCAAAGCGACAGTCGTCACAATGACGAGCATCAGAGCTGTTAGATGGTCGATGGTATAGCCCATGGTGAGATGAAAGTTACCGGCAGCCGCCCATTCAAAGGTGCGGGTAAAAGTCGGTGCGCCTTGCACTTGATCCCATAACAGAGCGATGGATAAACCCATTGCGATCGCAATGAGGGAGATGATGAATGTGGCGCTGACCTGCCGCAACCGCGTCGTAATGTTGCTAAAGGAAATCAGTCCGATGCCCACAACCATGGCTCCGAAAATAGGTAAAACCGGAACCAGCCAGGCGATTTGATAGAGGGACTCCATATGCCCTTTGCTCACCTCTTGCTTTATATTTCTTCAGACTCTACTTTACTGCTTGCGTTAACGAAGCGTTCATTTTTTTACGAAAGAGTTTGTTTTCCTCCCATGATTGAGGAGAGTTTGGCTGTTCTGCAAAGTAAGAGATCTTGAGTTAGTCAGGGGGATTCTTGATTGTGAGTTTCTACTGTAAACTTCCAAGCTCCCATATCTTGAACTAAAATTTGACTCATCAATTCGGCAACATTATTCTGTGCGTCTGCAACTAGAACCTTGGCCAGGTGGCTTTTTAGGTTGATGCGATCACAAGTTTCGTAGGCATAAACTATTAGCAAATCCCCAGGGTCACATAGCAGGGCCGCCCCACCATTAGGGCAAATTTCCCGAGAGCCTGCCGTCCCGGGAATAACGTAAGTTGACCAGCGTTTGCCATTATTGAGATTGACAACATCCACCTCTTCCAAAGGCAAGAGTCCCACTTTATCCAATAATTCGGGATCGATCGTCAAGCTCCCAACATAATCAACATTGGTGCTAGTAACTCGAACGCGGTGTAGTTTGGCGTGGATGAGGCGAACTGTGCCCATGAAAGCTGAAAAGAATCGATGAATTATGAACTGAGTCCATTTTAAAGTCCCCTTAGAACCCTTGAGACCCCAGACTCATCTAAAATTCGAGTCAATTACGCAATAATTTCGAAGTAACCCGAGAGCGAGGTCAATTTGAGAAGATGAATCAATGGCAGTGGCGATCTCGCTTTTTTCTCTGCGTTTTGCTTAGTTTGTGGCTTTGTTTGGCGGTGGGTCCCATCGGTGCTCGTAATAGGATCTCTGAGCTACGAGGCGTCTGGCTTACAAACGTTGACAGTCCGGTCTTGTTTGATGCCACGAGAACTCGTAATGCGCTGGATGCCCTGTCAGATCTTAATTTCAATACGGTTTATCCCACGGTTTGGAACTGGGGTCATACGCTTTACCCCAGTCAAGTCGCGCAAGCGGTGACGGGCCTGGCTCTTGATCCTGAACCGGGTCTGCAGAATCGCGATGTGCTGGCAGAAATTTGTGATCGCGCACGCGAAAAAAACCTGAGTGTCATTCCCTGGTTTGAGTTTGGGTTTATGGCACCTGCATACTCGGAATTAGCTAAGCGTCATCCTGAGTGGCTAACCCAGCGCGCTGATGGCTCCACAGTTTGGCTGGAAGGCGGACAGCATGAACGGGTTTGGTTAAATCCAATAATGCCGCAAGTACAGGACTTTTTAACGGCACTGCTCGTCGAAATTGTTGAGCGCTACGACATTGATGGCATTCAAGTCGACGATCATTTCGGCTACCCGTCTGATTTTGGCTATGACTCATTCACGGTAGATCTTTATCAAGCCGAACATAACGGTCAAGCACCGCCGGAAGACCCCAAGGACGATGCTTGGATCGATTGGCGAGCGGCCAAAATTAGTGACTATGTAGTGAATTTACGCCAAACCCTTAAATCGCTTGATCCCACGCTGGTTGTTTCAGTTTCACCCAACCCCCAGCCTTTCTCGCGTGAGTCGTACTTATTGGACTGGGCTACTTGGTTGGAGCGAGGCTTGATTGATGAACTGGTGATTCAGGTTTATCGCGATAGTCAAGAACGGTTTGAGTATGAACTGAGCGATACCTCTGCAATGGCTGCCCAAAAAAAAATTCCAGTGAGTATTGGCATTTTGACTGGACTTAAAAATCAAACCGTTCCCAGCAAGCGCATTCGGAAGCAAGTAAAAATAGCGCGCGAGCAGAATTATGCTGGGGTATCATTTTTCTTTTATGAAAGTTTATGGACGTTAGCTGACGAGTCTAAATCGCAGCGTCAAGACGTTTTTCGACAACTATTTACCCACCCTGTTCCCCGTCCTGAGCTAGTAAAGGATTGAACAGCTCGATAGGATAATTAAGAGATTCGCTTGTTCATCCTGCTATTGGAGCCAGGTCCTTTAGGCTCATCTTTTCAAGGGGAGCAAGCCCAGATAATCATTCGCTGTCTTAAAATTCATGACCCTGGTTCAGTTACAGAATGTTTTAGATAACACCACGTTTGTGGTGCTTTTTGCCGCCATGTTGCTCTACTGGGGAGGGCTTGCGTTTCCCCTGTTTGCGGGTTTTAAACCTCTCGGAACCGTTGGGTTCGCGATCGCGAACCTCACTACTGCGACTCTATTAATTAGTCGTTGGCTCGAGGGAGGGTATTTCCCACTTAGTAACCTTTATGAGTCCTTATTTTTCCTTGTTTGGGGTGTCACCGCCGTTCATCTTTTTGTCGAACGGACGGGACAAAATCAGCTGATTGGTGCGGTAACCGCACCTGTTGCCATGATGATCACGGCATTTGCGACACTCTCTTTGCCCCCCGAAATGCAAGCATCTGCCCCCCTGGTACCGGCGCTCAAATCAAACTGGCTGATGATGCATGTCAGCGTCATGATGCTGAGTTATGCCGCTTTATTGGTTGGCTCTATACTTGCGATCGCATTTTTGTTGGTGACCCGAGGTCAAGTGGTCGAACTCAAAGGCAGTTCTGTTGGTATTGGTGGCTATCGTCTGCGTCGTCAATCGTCCACCGTAGTTACCGGAGAACGGGAACGGACATTTGTACAAGAACAGTCGGGGGGGACGGCAACCTTAACGAAGCCGGAGCCCATCGTACTCAAACCGGAACGCTTAACATTGGCTGATACCCTCGATAATCTAAGCTATCGCGTGATTGGCTTAGGCTTTCCATTGCTGACTATTGGGATTATTGCTGGTGCAGTGTGGGCAAATGAAGCTTGGGGCTCCTATTGGAGTTGGGACCCCAAAGAAACTTGGGCCTTGATTACCTGGCTTGTCTTTGCTGCCTATTTACACGCTCGCCTGACTAAGGGTTGGCAAGGTCGTCGACCCGCTATCTTGGCTGCGTTAGGATTCATCGTTGTCTGGGTTTGCTATCTTGGCGTCAATTTGTTAGGGCAAGGGCTTCATTCTTACGGTTGGTTTTTATAGATAACGAATTAGAAATTAAGCATTGAAATGCTTATGAGAGGGCGAACTAATGGCCAAAGCTTGGTCTGATTTTCATGCTCACTTTCATCAACTTCTGCTCGATCGCCAGCTTCTGCCAAAAAGCACGTCCCTACTTATTGCCGTCTCCGGAGGACAGGACTCCCTCTGCCTGCTGAAATTATTGGTTGATCTCCAACCGCATTGGCATTGGCAACTGGCTGTCGCCCATTGCGATCATGGCTGGCCCGGCGATGAAGGACTTGCCGAGCATGTTCATGAGATCGCAGCTTATTGGAAATTAGATTTTTATCTGAAACAAACTTGCGGCTTACCCCTGACTGAGTCTGCGGCTAGAAGTTGGCGTTATGAAGCTCTGACAGAAATTGTCCAAACTGTCGAATTTGACTCTGTCGTAACAGCTCACACCGCAAGCGATCGAGCCGAAACGATGCTTTATAATTTGTGTCGAGGTAGTGGAGCTGATGGATTACAAGCTCTGACTTGGCAACGGACCTTCTTAGAGCCAAAATACCAACTTTGTCGACCTTTGCTGGCATTCTCGCGGCAAGAGACCGCTGAATTTTGTCAAACTTGGCAACTGCCGGTTTGGAAAGATCCGGCTAATCAAAACCTTAAATTTGCCCGCAACCGTATTCGGCAAAATCTGATTCCACTAATGAGAGAACAGCTGAATCCTAAAGTTGAAATTCATTTAGCTCAAACTGCCGAAATTTTGCACGCAGAAGCTCAATATTTAGATAGTCAGGCAAAACTTTTACTCGAAAAAGCCCTGCAAAACACAAGCTTGAATCGTCGATTGTTACAGGATAGTCCCCTCGCTCTACAAAGAAGGGTAGTTCGCTCATATTTATGTGGAATATTACCCCGTGCGCCCAACTTTTTAGAAACGGAAACCATTACTAAGTTGCTTAACGGTTCTCATCGTAGCCAAAGTTCTACCTTTCCCGGCCTATGCATTTTCGCTGTTGAGCATGACTGGATCAAACTTTTGCGCTTGAAATGAACCTTCGAAGCCAGCTGCTCAATCGCATCTGAGCTCTTCATTTATCGGGTTTACGCCTTTATAGCCTTCGCCAG
>JBCDHF010000060.1:0-14963 GCA_038750375.1 Cyanobacteria bacterium P01_H01_bin.15 | reverse complement strand
AGACCTCTTGCAGGAATCTAGTAAGGGTAAATAAGAAGAAGATTGAAGATGGCAGCGATCAGATTAAAACGTCGCCCAAAACCTCGACATCGTTGGGATAGGGACCCGCAAAAATCCGAAATCTTTTCAGACGCGCAGTGACATGCTTAATGCAAATGCTCATTCTCCCTAAGTCTCGGTTGTAATCTCTCTCCGGTTTACTAAGGTTTTGGCCTTTTTTCTTTTTGATGGGAATAAAACTATTTTCTTGAAGTGCCTTGATTCCCGGATAACCTTTATCTGCCAGAACTTCTATTGATTCATCGATCTTCAACGCAGAGCGCTTGAACAACGCAAAATTATGCTCTCGACCTTTGCCGTGGGCGCAGCAGATAATCTCTTCTGTGGCGACGTCCAATACGACTTGATTTCTGAGCGTATGCTGCTTTTTCTTTCCGCTGTAGTAGTTCTGTTGCTTTTTTTCGGGCGTTCAATGGGAGTCTCCATAACATCCACCGCGATTAACACTAACTCCTGCTTCAACCGTTTTCCCCGGTAGATGGAATTTTTGGCTCTCGCTTAGAATTTTCTTCACGCGCTGGACGCTCCGACAGATGGTCGCTTCTGAACATTGCCAGTTCTGGGCTATGTGGAAGTACGTCCGATATTCCCGCCGGTATTCCAAGGTAATGAGCAGTTCGTCTTCTACGCTGAAACTTGGTTGTCTGCCCCGTTGTCCCTTTTTCGGCAGTCCCTCTTTCAGCTCTTTTACAATCTGTTTAAAGACTGGCGGAGTTACTCTGCAGTACCGGCGAACGTCGCGGGGATTCAGAATTTGCAAATGAGTGTAATTTATTTCATTGTTTGATTACCTTGGCTTTCTTCATTTTCCTCTTTTTCTATACGTGCAAGAGGTATAGTAAAGTTTCTAATCCTTTTGATATCCATGGTAAACAAATGAACGCGCTGAATTAAGAATAATCGAACACCTTATACTCAGCATAAATTAGGTCATCTTCATCAGGGTTCAATTTAAAACCAATTTTTTGACAAACATGTTGCATTGCGCCATTTTCTTGTAGAACGTCGGCGACAACACGCTCGATTCTCTCCTCTTTGGCAATGTGTACTAATCGCGTGAGAAATTCTGTTCCGAGGCCTAAACCTTGAGCTGAATCGGTAATTAACATGGCAAATTCAGCAGTATGACTGCCATCTAGTTTACTCAGGTGGCACGCTCCCAGAATTTCATGGTGCCCTGTCTCAGGATTTTTGTAATCAGCAACCAGAGTAATTTCGCGATCGTAGTCGATGGAACAGATCTGCATGAGACGTTCGTGAGCAATGCGTTGGCTTAGCTTTATCAAATGAAAATAACGAAGATAGACACTCTCCTCCGAAAGTGTCTGATGAAATTGGACAATGAGAGGCTCATCTTCTGGACAAATAGGGCGAATAGTCACCGAACGACCATCTTTCATGATCCAAGGAGCCACATATTGTTCTGCATGGTTACGAGTGACCAGTTTTTTCGGTTTTTCAAGGTTCGCCGTCCTGTTATGAAGTGCAATGCGAGTATCTAACGCTAATAACGTATTTTGATTGGAGCAATTTGTGGTTGGAGTGTGTGTTTTTTGTCTTAGCATGACTAGCTACTCCCCATAAATATGAGCATTTATCCTTGGATGGTTGAGAAAGCATCGTGGTTGATAGTTTGGGTTTCCTTCCCAATTAACTCAACTCTAGAAAAAGGAAGGGACAAACTCGGAACGCTTATTGGAGAATAAATGCAGAAATTGCCAGTGAATTTATTGACGCTGCGATCGCAATCGCGGCAGTAGAGTTTTTAAACTGAGTTTGATGTGGGAGTATGGCACCGATATGGATTAGACCATCGTCCCTTAGTCTTGTGAGACCTCGACCTCAAACATCAAGCCTTCTTAAACGTCATATGATTTTTGTCCTTTGCATAAGACGTGGCTACGTCCATGTCGCAGGCCATAGGTCTGCATCTGTTGCTACCAGCCGGTTCAATCAGCACGCGCTGAATCATCTGTGTATTGATAAGTAGATTGTCCGAAGTAAAGCGTCACATAGAGGTCTCATAAAAGCTGTATTTTTCAGGATTTTATCCGCCGAATAGTCTCGGGAAGCTACTTATAAACTGCTTTGTTTTCACGAGAAAATCGCTTCTGCCACATTCGTCGAGCAATCGGCAGCGATAGCGTAGACAGAAAATAAGCGAAGGTAGGAATTATTGCATGTCGTAAGTGAGCATCTACCCCGATGATCCAAAACGTGATAGCCGTCAGAATATAGGTAATCCCGAGAATCCAAACTTTTCGAGTAATGCTCGTTTCCCAAGCCTTATCGAGTTCAACACGAGCGTTTCGTGCCTCAATAGCTGATATACGAGTTTCGAGTGAAACACGTTTCTCGGGAAATTTGGACATGGGTTTTTCGGCGTCGCTGTACTTTAGAGTTGTTGGGAAATAGAAAATAAAATCGCTGAAACGCCTATGAGCAAAAGCTTACAGGGATTTTCGCCCAAATAAGATTTCAAGCCTTCCCCAGTGAGCGTTTCAGGCGTTTTTCCTGCTTATTTCCCAACAAGTCTTTTATAGAGCACAAAAGTAGGAAGGCGGGATAATGGACTGCGCATCACCGGACGGCGAAGATGAGCGTATCATGCCGACAGTGTAGATCAACGTCCCGTGCGCGTGTACTTTTTAAGTAGCGAGAGCAGGAATCTGACCCCATTGAGGTCAGTCGGTCACGTTGGAAGAGCTGGGAGCGTATGAGGCGCTAGTTTTGACCCGAGTTCGGGATAAGGAGAGGAAAAATGGGTAAGCTGAAATGAGCTAAACATCATCTCTTTGTCTCACTATATTTAGCTTAGAATAATTTTTTTGCGTCGCCGATGATTTGTGCCAAAGCTTTGAACCCCTCTGGCATAGACAATGCTCGATGCAGAAACGTCTCAAGTAGACTTGCGCCATGTCTCCCAATCGAGGCAAGGTGTCACCGGTACCCACCAGCAAAAGTACTTTTGTTTCCTTTTGCCTCTCCATTCAGCCTCTCGAGCGAAATTAACTGCATCGGTTGAGAAGCGGCTTTCTGAAAGTGAATATTCTCTCAACGACGCAGTCGCATCAGACTGAGTCGCTCATCATGGAGTTCTCGTTGCTCCTGGGGGGGGGCGCCAAGTGCTCGGCTCATTTAGCTTGAACTTCTTTCCATGTTTACGAGGACGACCCCGTCCGCCATACTCTGGAGGTGGTCCATACACTACCCAGTTGGACTTCATGCGCATTAAATTATCACAGGGAATCTCGGTCCTCCGCAGGACAAAGCTGGCGCAACCAAAGGCTGAATCCCAGAGAGATATTGGGCGTTCATTTAACTGTTGACAGACTTGCTTCAGTTGCATCGCGGCTTTTTCCCATGGTTTCTCAAAGCTGCTGATGCGCTCATGCAGTACTGGAAGGACCCAACTCCCCTGCTCCTCGGGCACACAGACCAGACTGCAATAACCCTGTCCCAGAGTCACCGGTCTCGACTCGGGTCCCCCCTGCGGCTGATGTTCATACGTTCTGTCTCTCAGGGTCGGCGACCACAGTCTGCTCCATGCTGTGTTGTCTCCTGCTAGCAAGACTCGCCTATCTCTCGGTAACTGCTCTCGATAAAGTTCTATTAATTTTGAGGACGACGATGCCTGGCTACGCTGCAGTGTTTTATAGAGACTGGACTATTTGCGACGAAACAGGGGTGAGAGGGAGAACTCCGCAAAGCTTGACACTCCCCAACTCGTGAGCACGGCATCCATCAGCTCGAACAGGACATCTTTCCCTTTGTCCAGAAGCTTGTATGCACTATTGCGGAATTCTTTGAGGTCGTTCCAACTTGCCATGAGTTACTGAGATTTCTAGTACATTTCCGAGATTGACTCATTTGGCGAGCATCTTTAGTTTGCTCGCCTTTCTTCCTCCTCTTTGTCTAAACTCCAAATGTGCTATGAAGACGGCAAAGTCATCTTAATACTCCTTTCCAAAATCACCTGTAATTATAATTTCAATGATTTTCAATCACTGACATAGACCTCAACGCTTTCTCGTTCTTCTAAATGGTCAAAATCATCATGGCAGTAAGGATTGTTGGACAATGCAAGTCCGTTGACGATTCTTCATAATGTCCCTAGTTTGTCATCTTATAAATCTACTCTAAAAATATGAAAGGAATAGAGAAGAGAAGAAACCAACTCTATCGCCTTTTGTCCTCATTTTTATTTCTGATTGTTATTCAATAAACCTTAGCTAGGTGATGGTCATGGCTCATACAAACACTAATTTGACTGACCAGGAACTGACTCTGAATCGTCCCCTACTTAAGCAACATTGGGATGTAGAACTGTCCACTCGCACACACCTCGGCAAACGCTGGGAAAAAGTGAACGGAGTACTCGTTGGTCAATGGGTCGTAGCCGATAAACATTGATCGATAGAGCCCTATCTTATAATTTCATCTGAGGACAAGAATCATGGAATTACAATTTCACGAAAATACTTACGAAGTTTTAAACTCACCCGTATCCAAGCCTGCGAGAACGGCTAATAGCCCGCAGATTTATGGGCGTGAGAAGTCTGGGGACCGTATATTATCCACAGACAGACAGACCCGAACTCAAGTACCGTGGCATCGCTTACTAAATCATAGAAACCGAGAGAACTTGACAGCTCAATCCACGATTAGTTAATTTTTAATGTTTTCGGTGTTCAAATCATGAGACCTATAGGGAAATAGTGGTCATTTAAGAGTTTGAGAAGTCAGGGTTTCTCAGCGTCAGTGATTTATACCGCGTCTAAATCAAAGTTCCAGAGACCGGTAGTATTCAACATTAGGTCTCTTGCACGTACTCATTTGTTGGGGGTTAAAACTCATTAAAATCATTCAATTTTTCGATTCCTGCAAGAGGTCTATTAAACGGTCATCAAAATCGGTCACGCGATTCCGATACACATCTCTCACTGCCCCGTATCGCTTTATTCCCCCGTGAGCATGCTCACATGTCACTCTTTGACTGCTGAACTAGAACTGGAAAGTGACAGAAGAGGAGTAATTCTTTGACTTCCTCAGAGCCGAACTTGTACTGTTCGCCTAGCGCGTACGATTCTCCCCTCAACTAGAAGTCAATGCCGAGGAAGTCCAGAAAAAGTTTGCACCAGATGCTGTCGGTTTTCATTCAGGTATGCGATCGCAGGATATAGAATTACAACGAGCATCTTTCAACGGTCTGGTTTCACTAATGAGGGGATTTAGAGAATCTCTTGCGAAGATTTTGAAGAGTGCCCATGTTTTGCGATGAAAAGAGTATTCTCCAATATCAGTCAAGATAAATCGCTTACCAATACGCAGGGTATTTTTGATAGTTTTGCGGCTGCTCTTCCCGGCTGGGTCTGACCCAATGCTGATTATAAAAGCGGTTAATTGAGGGATCGGCATCCCAGCGACGACCCTTAATGCCGAAGAGAATTTGTAAAGCGCCGCCTAAATGAATAGCTTGCTTTCCGATATGCTTAATATAAGCTGCCAGAGACAATCCATATGCGCCGCAACCGATAAGTGCCATCTCAAAATCTTGTTGTTGAATCTGTTCGCACATCCAATCTAAGGCATCAAACCACGTTGAAAATGCAGTAGGTTGACCGGCAAAGGACTGAACTGCTTTAAATGTCAGCAGCTCAAATTGGGGCAAGATTCTAGGATCTTCAAACAAGTGCTTCCGATGATTTTCGTATTGACGAATGATGGTCTCCGCAAACGGATGGATCACCATCACTCGCTTGCCACTTAATGCCTGGCTCCAGGGTTCATTCTGAAAATAGGGCTCTAACGCTGATAAACTAACTAAGTTGGCTTCCGGACAGGATTGGCGGATGATATCTGGCTCACCGGGATTGAACCAAACGCCGAGCAAATCAATAGATTCGGCTGCGCTCAAAAAAGTTCTGGAAAAACGATCAAGCATCTCCTTCTGGATCGGAAAGAAACCTGGACTCCCAGACATATCTTGATAAGTTTGCGGACTGTATTCTGCCTGTAAAAAATCCTTGATGCATCGAGCCTCAATATTACCCAAACGAGACACCATCAACGGAGATTGACTACTGATTTTTTCTCTGATGAAGCGATTGCTTTGTTCCGGAGTAAGCAAATTGGCATAGAGATCTAAGTTCGTTCTTTTGATTTCCTCTTTACGCAGACGGGTCGAGTCTAAATCCCGAATATTTTCGCCCTCATCCATCAGCAGAATCATCAAGGTTTTTTGGCGGACTGATGAAGAGGAACTAGTCAAAAAATCTTGTAAAAACTTGTTTCGCTGTTCAGGATTCAAAAAACCTTTCTTCATATTCAATTCTTATTTACAAATATACAGTGAGCGCCTGATAATCATTCCCAATTCAATCAAAATACAACACATCACAACAGTTACCTTGACCGACTTACTAACAAAATAAGCACAGGCAGCTAACATCCGATTATATCGGGATAATTGTGAGCAGCTAAACTATTCTTGAGGCATCCTTTAGTTTTTGCTTGATTGGAGATGTTGGCGTTGCTTCACGACAATATTGATACGAATCATCTTAGTGTTGCTCATAAATTTCATCTGGCTTTCTCTCGGCGGGGTCTCGCGATAAAAACTCGGCTCTCGCTGAATCACCAGCCTCACCTTTTTTTCAAATTTCCCGGCAAGCAAATTTACAATATTGAACGCCATTGCTTCTGGGAACTATCCGATCGTCGCATACTACCCGATGAGATCTCAAGCAGCCGTTGGTTTTGGCATCAAGGTCTTTTGAGATCGCAATATGAGTCCCTACGAGATCGCGTAATTTTAGTGCCTTGGCCAGACTTATTTGCCATTCGCAATCTCCAGCCGAGCCGGAAGGCCTATAGACTTTACCGTCTAGCAACGGCGTTACCCTGGGAACGAAAAGAGGCCAAGGTTTATTTTATAGGGCAAAACTCAGGGCTGTGGCATCAATCGAGGCTGCGAGCTTGCCAGCTATTAGCAGATGTGATCGCAATTCCGTCTGTTTTGGGTTTATGCTCAGGTCCTACGCCGCAACATGCGGTCCCGCCCGAATTTCATAGTGATGTGCGATTGCCTTATGAAATCGGACGATATCGATATTTACTGTCGCTCTGGGGTAATCACCCCTTTAATCCCAGATTATTCCGTGGCTTGGAAACGGGCGCGTTGGTGTTTCATCAAGAAGCTCCCGACATTGTGGATTTGCACAGTCGTTTCTTTAAGCCCTATGAACATTACGTTCCTTTGCAGCCGGATTTGTCAGACTTACTAGAAAAATTGGACTACTATCTGACTCACCAGACCGAGGCACGCCAAATTGCAGAACAAGGTCAGCACTTCTGGCAAGCAAATTTTCAAATTAGTGAACCGTATCAAATCCCTGAATTAATCTGGCAATCATTTGTCCAGCAACCGGAAATTCAGAGATTTAGAGCCGAGTTCGATGTTCATTGAACAGCCTGAATACTGGAACAAATCAACATCTTATTTCTTTTGCTGCCTTAGGGCAATGAGTAAGTCTTTCTGGGCAGATTTAATTTTCTCTGAACCAGGATAGAGACTCGATAAATGCTGAATGGCAACGTAGGCGGAAATGAGGTTCCCTTCTTTTAACAGACGAGCGGCAATATCTTCTGCTGCATTCAGGGTAGGGCGACCGAGGCTAAACTGAAAATGGTTTTGATTGTACTCACGATCTACAGCGATTGAAGTGGGTGCCATTAGCGGAAATGTCATCTGTCCGGGCTGAAACGTTGAATTGATATGGGTTAGTGACAGCCCCTTCGTGTGAGTTGCCTGACGGGAAAAACCGATATTTTTCACCAAGTTGATTGCAGGAATAATCGTGAGTCCAGCTTGAGACAATTGGGCAAACGACCATTTGTAATCCCACATGTCGATCTCACAAGTCTTGGCAAAATAAGCAAACTGTTCTTCATCATCAATGAGTTGCCGAATTTGCGCTTGCACCGCTTCCTCATGCCAGCCTTGCCGATTGTGATCGTAGCGATTCCAGGCGCGTTTCCAGGTTGCCCAACCCCAGGCGCTGCCGTAATAGGCAAAATGGTAGCTTTGCTGTGCCGACTTCCATTCGTAGAGACGATTAGTCCCGCAAATTTGAGTGACTTGAGGATTGTCTCGATATTCTTCTAACAGCTCCTCACAAAATCGAAAAAAACTCAGACCTGGCAAACAGTCATCCTCTAAAATAATGGCTTCCTCAACTTGGGAAAACACCCAGTCCAAACCCGTTGCGAAGCGTTGGCTACAACCGAGGTTTTCTGTTGCTAGATTAAACGCCAGCTCACAGTCCCAGTCAAGGGTTTCAAAAATAGTCTGCACGTGGGCACAGTTCTCTTGATCGTCGGGATGGTTTGGGCGAGGTCCATCACTCACAATGAGCAGCTTTTGCGGCCGCAGTGATCGCAAAACCGCAAAAACCTGCTGCGTGGTTTGGGGACGATTAAAAACAAAGAATGCGATCGCAGTTTGAAATCCTGACATCGAGGACCTACCCATTAGAGAACATTTAAGGTCTTAACTGCTGCATAATTTTTTGTTTTAGCGCCAGATATTTTGCTGTTTCGGCGCTATCTTTGAGAATCTTCTCCAACACAATGAGGGCATGAATCATCCGTTTTTGAGCCATGAGATGATGGACTAAGGGCAGCAAAAGAGAGGGGTCAGATTTGCCTTGATACCAGAGCAGATGCTGTTGCTCGTAATCATAATCCACAGCTAAATCCGTGGGATGGTGCAGCGGAAATGCGAGGGCATATCGCGGCGTGTCTTGAAACAGTAACGCGTTCCCTCCTTTGGTGTGGGTTGCGCCCGAACCGATACCGATATTGCTGACTAAATTTTTGCTTGGCAGAATTGAGACGCCGCCCTGTAGAAGTTTTGAGAGCGTCCAAATAAACCCCCATTCGTTCGCTAGTTGGGACATGGGGTAATTTTTAAAAGGATGCAGAAACGAATCCAACAGGGCTTGAGTTCCCATGAGTTCGGCAACATTCGCCTGGTGAGCGAGGGAGCGCCATTGGTCTTGATCCTTGCAGAAATGCTGCCAAGCGCGTCGCCAAGTGCCCCAACCCCATGGGCTGCCGTAGAGATAGGTGGCAAAATAACGGCTCTGCTGCGATCGCCACTGCATTAAGCGATTATGCCCACTCACATGCATCACCCGGGAGTCCTGTTGGTAATGGTTGAGCAAAGAATCACAAAACCGGAAAAAAGACGGATCGGGTAAACAGTCATCTTCGAGGATGATGGCCTGCTCTACCTGAGTAAACACCCAATCTAAGCCGCTAATGATCCGCTGACCGCAGCCTAAATTTGAGGCGGCGTAATGAGTGATTAATTTGCAGGACCAGTCGGGATTCTCGACGATTGCCCGAGCAGCTTGACAACGCTCAATATCAGTCGGCTGCTCTGGACGAGGTCCATCAGCAATCACAAATAAAGTTGCTGGACGAGCTTGGCGAATCTCGTCAAAAACCCGCTTTGTGGTCTCGGGTCGGTTGAATATGAAGAATACAACCGGTGAAGTCAGGGTTGTGGGGTTTGAAGGTGAATCAGTCATCGGCTCAGTCAATATTTCACCAGACTCAGGATAAATTTAATGCTGATGCGTCGACAGTTTGCACCAGGGGGATAACTTGTCCAGTGCGAAACATTGTGGCTAACGTTTTGATGATATTTTCCGTGGTTAACGAAGGATAGACTGCCGCCCTTTCCGCGCTGACCTGACCGGCATCCAAGGATTGAATAAGACGGCGAGTTTTTGAGAGCAAATCGTCCATCGAATCATAGTAGGTCACTCGATCACCCACAACAGCTTCTACTGCTTTGTCATACAAACACAGAGAATGACAGTGTAGAAACATGGCGTCTAAAACCCGTTCTGGACAATATCCTCCCTTCAGCATTCGGCATTGCGCCATAATCACGTCACAGTCTTCATGAAACTTGAGCCAATTAGAACTATTGGTGGTGAAATCAAGATGGAGTTTAGACTCTGCCAGATGTTTCATCATCGCGGGGATATAGCCCTGAGCACTGGAAACGGCATCATGACCTAGTTCCCCTTGACCCAAGACTGCATCGGGATATATTTGGGCTAGCTCTCGAAAACGATCGCCCTCCGCATGATTAGTGGCTAAGTAAGGCGGGAACCAGACAACCGGCCAAGCAAAGGGCTGTTGTGCCAGCAGGCGCTCGTAAACTTGGCAGCGACTATGACGATAGGAGCCGGTGAGGAGGATTTGATTTTTCTTAGTGGCGAACGTCGATGAAAGATACTGCCCATGAGCGGTATGAATGCCGAACGGTAAAAATCCATCCACTTCATCTTGATAAACCGGGGATGAGGTTACACACAGATCAGCAAATTGTTGTACTTGCCTGAGGGCGTCAATACGTTGCGGTTGTTCCTGACCAAAGAGCAAAATCTTGAAGTTACGCTGTGATTCATATACACGCTGATAGAGCTTGAGCGACTGACACTCCCAACCCCAGAACAACCAGTCATATTGATGACGATTGAGGTAGTCGACTAACTTATCGGGACGCAGACACAGCAGGGCTACTCCCCGCTCACCGTAGTGATAGTCCACCTCCCACTGTGCAAACAGCGCCTTAACCCAAGTCGGTGGATAACGACCCGTTAGGGCTTGGTTTAGTAAGTGCAAAACTTTCATGTCCGCTCCCTCATACCTGTCCGCATCCAGCCCAAACGCAGTAGCCACAGGCCGAAACCGAGTAATGCGATCGCAAACGCCAACCCGAGCCAGGGCGAAATGCCAATCAAAGGTAACAAGGTCCACCACCAGACAGGAATGGTATACATCAGAGGCGTTGGCCAAACATCAACAGAGGGTAAAGCACCTAAACGCTTTTCTAATTTTTGCCGTTGTTCAAGTCGGTATTGATCCGTCACCAGAATCGGTATGCCGGTGACTTGCCGATAAGTCGTCTGCCAAATATTGAAAACTGGAGCTTGGCGCCAATCCCCCCACAGTGCTAAGGCTTGATAGTTCCCCACGGCTGCCACTTCATATTGGTAACGCACAAAAAAAGACAACAACGTCGGCCCATTGACAAGAAAGCCCACCAGCGTCAACAAAATCAGCCACTTCTGACCCTGCCGACGCAGCACACTCCCCAACGCCAAAAGTCCCGGTAACACAGGCAATAAAAACCTCGGTCCCCAATTCCACTGCCCAAACGACCAGAAAGAATGCAGCCCCCAATACCCCACAAACACGCCCATAATCAGCCCCACTTCTAACGGCTTGGATTTACGGATTTGCCACGCTCCTGCGATCGCAAGCAGTACCGGCGGACAATACCACAAGAGTCCGGCACTGGCTCCAGGACTGAATAAAAGGGCGTTCGCGCGATCTAGCCATCCGTCAAAAGTAAAGCGGGAAGCATTTTGCCCGAACTGCAACCAATCGCCAAAACGCAAGTAGTTATAGCCCAGATGAATCAATAGTCCACACAGCGTTCCGAGCAGAGGCTGTAATGCAGTTCGCCAGCTAACTTTTTTCAGCACAAAATAAAACGCAAGCACAGGACCTAAAACAATTCCCGTGGGTTTGACGGTTACCGCGAGCCCAGCAAACACACTCGCCCAGCGCAATTCCTTATTCGTATGACCCAGAGATACATACACACCAGCCGCCGTCACTAGCGTCAGCAAAGGATCTGCATAAAATTGCCGACCGTAAACCAACAGAGTCGTCCCAAACGCAGTCGCCAGACCCGCCAAATAGGCACCCCAAGACTGAGCACCCAGCCGCCGCGCCAAGAGCATGGTCAAAACTGAAATTCCGGCTGTTATCAAAACCGAAAATGCGATCGCAAACGTAGCGGTGAAGTTGGGCAAGACAAATTCGTCTGGTAAGTTAAATCGATGATCGAGAAAAAGCCCGAACGCCACAAACGGAGTCACCAAAATCGGCAGCAAGGGATAGCGACTGGAATAATATTGACCCTCACGACCTAAGGCGCCGAAAGGTTGCGCAGCGGTGTGATTGATCGTGAAATTTCCGTCTTGGACCAAAGACTTCGCAACGGCGAGCATATCGTTGCCATCAATCCCCAAAATAATGGGTTTAGCAAACGCCAAATAGACGAGCGTCACCCCCAGAAAAAGACACCACGAAGGAGAGAGCTTGAACGCCGTTGAACGATTCTGTCCCATCACCCCTATCGATAATTTGCGGCTTGGGTGTCAAACATCTCTTGATAGCGACCCTGTAACGCCATCAACTGTTGATGCGTTCCTTGCTCAATGACAGCTCCCTGCTCTAGCACATAAATATAATCTGCCATCTTCACAGTCGAGAGACGATGACTAATCAGAACAGCCGATTGACCCTGGAGCAGCCTCCGAAATTGTTGAAAAACCTCATATTCTGACCGAGGATCTAAGGCGCTGGTGGGCTCATCCAAAATAATCAGTGGCGCATCTCGCCAAAACGCTCGGGCGATGACTAACTTCTGCCATTGACCAATACTGAGTTCTTCCCCACCCGCGAACTGTTTGCCCAGCACCGTATCATAACCTTGGGGGAGCTTGGCAATCACTTCATCAATCCCAGATTGCACTGCTGCGTTTGTGAGCTGCGGATGCTCCGGATCGGCATCAATCTTGCCGAGCCAAATATTCTCTCGGGCGGTCAACTGATATTTCACATAGTCTTGAAAGACCACGCTAATTTGGTCTCGCCATTGTTTTAGATCTAACGCTCTTAAATCAACCCGATCGGCGGTGATACGTCCATGGGAGGGATCATATAAACGACACAGGAGTTTGACCAAGGTTGTTTTGCCTGAGCCATTTTCTCCTACTAAGGCAATAACTTGACCGGGCTGAATAGCAAGAGAGACGTCCTTGATAGCGGTACGTTGACTGTTGGGATATTGAAACGTTACGTGGTCAAACTGTATCCCCTGCCTCATCGGCATCACTAACGGAGTCGGGTCTGAGGGACTGATAATTTTCGGCGTCAGCGCTAAAAAGTCATGATAATTCACTAAAAATAAATTGTCTTCGTAGAGTCCGCTGAGACTGCCAAAAATCTGCCAAACCGAATTATAGCCCCGCTGGAAAAATTGATAGTACATGATCAAATCACCCAAAGTGATGCGCCCCATAATGGCTCGATAGGCAATTAAGGCATAAGTCCCTTGGAAAACCAGCACCGAAATAAACTGAGTAAAAATATCCAGCCGCACCCAGTTCCAGCTAATTCGAATTTCTTCCTCTCGCAGCTGTTGACGTAATGTCGCATAGCGATTTTGAAAGAAACCCCCCAGGCCAAACAGACGAGCTTCTTTGATATAAATATCTTTGGTAATGACTTCGCTGTAGTAGTCCGCTTTGCGTTGTAGAGAAGTTCGATAGCGGTCCCATTGATAAAGCTTTTGAATCTCTTTGAAGCGAATCAAGAGACGGGGAAGCACGGACAAAGAGACCAGCACCGGAATACGCCAATCAAAGACTAATAAGATCCCGAGCATCGCGGTGACGCTGATGAGATGCCGGACCAGCGCAAACAAGCGTTCAACAATACTATTGCAGCGGGTGGGAGCCTGCTCCCGAGCCCGAGACAGAATGTCGTAATAGCCCGAACTTTCGTAATATTCCAGATCCAATGCGATCGCTTGCTGATGAATCCGGTTATTGACGTAGTCTGTAACGAGCAGTTGATGAGTAGTCCGAATGATTCGGTTTAGAGATCCGAGCAAAGTCCCACACCCTTCCAGTAGGACCATCCCCACCAGCAATACAAAAAAACGCTGGAGAATAACCTGCTTATCAGTCGCGTTAAACCCTTCCGCGATCACATCCAATAAGAGCTTACTCAAATAAATTCTGATCAGGGGCAAAATCTCTTGCGTAATTAGCAGCAGTAAGCGAATGGTGGTCCAGCGGGGAGAACTTCGCCAAACCAGGTGCAACGCCTCTTTGAGCTGAAACACCTGCTGAAGCGTATTGATTAGGGTTCGCTGGATCGGCTGACTCATTCGCGTAAAAAGCTCACGAGCGGGACAGGGTGGAGAAAATGGACTGAATAGTTGTCGGGATTTGGCTGAGGTCGGTCCCAGTCAGCAGCTCGAAACAAGGGAGAGGTTGCAGAAATCGTTTCAGCAATTGAGCTGTTTCGCCGCCCGCATTGGGCAGCTGCAAGAGGGTCCAGGGCAACAATCCTTTGAGGACAACTCCTGAGGCAATGGGTCGATAGGTGGTTTGAGGTTGAGAGACGTGCCTAACCAATAAAACCGTTCGTGCTGGCACCGTTTTTCTCAGAACATCGCGACCTAACTGGGTCAGAAACGCGATGTGCTTTTCTGCATTGGAGGCGGATGTATCGAACAGTGGGGTCAGGACTGTCAACCGAGCAATATCCGCTGCCCGCCAAAGCTTAGCCGAATTATAAAGGCTGTAAATTTGTGGCACCGGATCTACGGCAATGGCACAGTAATCATCACTGAGATATTGCAGTGAACTATCAACACAGGCGAGCGCCGCCATCGATTTCCCAGATCCGCCAGCGCCCACCAATAGCGCCCCCTGATGCTCTGTCCCCACAGCCGCCGCGTGAACGTATTGATAGCCGAGGTCCTTTAGCCACCAACTCAAGATCATGCGTAGAGGAGAGCTGCGTTCGTAATAGGGCAGAGTTTGAGCATCTTCAGTCCAATACAGCCCCATTTGGGTCTGTCGATCAAAAAGACTAAAACTGTCTGGGCTGAAATGAACACCGCTACGGATGCGATCACCGTAATAATTTTTAATTTCTCCCCGAGGTTCAACCCGTTGGACTCGCTGCTTTTTGAGTAGCAACCGAAGCCGTTCCAGAAAATAGGGCAAGGCTGT
>JBCDHF010000059.1:0-14990 GCA_038750375.1 Cyanobacteria bacterium P01_H01_bin.15 | reverse complement strand
GGCGTGGCTGGAGGCGTGGCTTACGGCGTGGCTGGAGGCGTGGCTGGAGGCGTGGCTTACGGCGTGGCTGGAGGCGTGGCTGGAGGCGTGGCTTACGGCGTGGCTGTCGGCGTGGCTGGAGGCGTGGCAGCTTCACGTTTTGAAGCCTGGACGATTGGACTTTTGCTATTGCTTCGACCGCGAAAAAATCGCCCGATACCCGCAAGCACAGCAATTCCAGTCCCTTTTCTTACCCAGCAAATTCGTTACTGGCTCCGTCAAGATTGGGTTCGTGGAATTGACAATGTGAATGAACTTCTGCGCTACACGTTGCAATTTATTCCGGTAAATCGGGCTGTTAATCAAATCCTGGCAGAAACACCTTCGCCCCTTCTCGTTGAGCGGCTAACCAAACTCTGCGAACATCCCTTCGATTGGAAATTAGTGCAAGTTTCTTCTGCATCACTTATTAATCTTAAGTCTGGTCTTAGCGATGAAGTTCGTTTGGATACACCTGCTCACGCTTTATCCGCTGGATTTTGGTGCTTACACAAAAAAGATTCTGCAACTGCTGTTAAAGCGTTTGAAATTACTCAAGAAATCCCTCATGGCGAAGAGCTATATGTACTAGCTCAGACACTAGATCACTTCATCAAAGCAGAAAATATATCAGCTATTGCCGATTTAACTCCGCTCGACTCTGCACCAACTCCCCAACTTCGCCCCAACACCTGGAACGCCATTGCTCACCTCAGTAACACTATCCACGAAACTATAACTGTCCAACAAAGCCGTTCTATAGTCGCCCGCTCTTCTGCGTTAAATCGTGCCCTCGGTCATCTCGATACGTTGCAAAAGTCTAAGGACTCCCTTCCCGAAGCAGAAAGAGATCTTATCCTGCAAATCACCGAAACCTGGCAAAAAGCCTTACTCGCGGAAGCAGCTGCAGTCGGTGAGCAAACTATCGACAAGCCGATCCCTAACCCCTACACTATCGGCGATCCGGTCCTCGGCAATAAATTCATCGGTCGCAACAACATCCTGCGTCAAATCGAAGAACTCTGGAGCCCTGGCAATCCCTTTCAATCCATTGTTCTCTTCGGTCACCGCCGCATGGGCAAAACCTCCATCCTCCGCAACCTCTCAACCATCCTCGATGCAGATATCAACGTCGCCTACATCAACCTCCTCCGCTCCAAAAGCGCCGAAGACCTCCCTGATTTCCTAATCGCCATTGCCGACAAAATCGCCGCCGCTCTCAACATCCCGGGACCCGACGATGAAGCCATGATCGCCCACCCCTTCCGCACCTTCGATCGCTTCTTTGAAACCGCCGCCACTCACCTCGGCGATAAGGGCACCCTCATCATCGCCCTGGATGAATTCGAAACTATCGAAGACCTCATCACTCGCGGCAAAATCCCTACAGACCTCATGGCGCACCTACGTGGTCTCGTCCAAGCCACCCCCCAAATCGCCTTCGCCTTCGCCGGACTCCACACCCTCGAAGAAATGACCGCCGACTATTTCAACCCCTTCTTCGCCAGCATCATCCCCATCAAAGTCGGCTTCCTCACCGAAGACAGCACCGCAACCATCCTCGCCAACCCCGGCGACCCAGACTTTCCCCTTGACTACAGCTCCGCAGCCCACCGCGCCATCTGGACCCTCACCGACGGTCAACCCTACCTCGTCCAACTCATTGGCTTTATGCTGGTCCGCCGCTACAACGACCTCGTCTTCGAGCAAGCCCGCCCCCAAGCTCCCGTCCTCACCGAAACTGATGTCGCCGCCATCGCCGAAGACTCCACCTTCTACAGCCGAGGCTCCAACTACTTCCATGGTGTCTGGGGTCAAGCCGCCCAAATCGAACCCCACCAACAATCCCTGCTGCTTGCCCTAGCACCCAATACCAACGGTCTGACCCTCACTGAACTCGCCACCGCCACCAACCTCACCCCTGACGATATCCTCCCCGCCCTCGACCTCCTCGAAAAACACGACGTCGTCACACAAAATGCTGAGCGCTATTACATCGCCGTCGAACTCTTCCGCCGTTGGGTCTGCGACACCAACCCCCAACGCTCTAACCCAAACGCTTGATTCCTGGTAAATCCTTCAATCGAAGTCGATATGGGGTTGAGCCTCACGCTTATCCCGATGCCCAATCAACCATAGTGTCTTGGCTAATTCTGCTTGAAGCCAAAACCCCAAGAACTCACCACAATTTTTGGAAAGCTGATTATTCAGATATTCTAGGTATTCATAGCAACCGCCACCTTTGTATAGCAGCCGATACCTTCGTAAGAGGGCGGCTGCATGCCAGAACGCTCTAGAATTAGGCATCTCAAAATCAGAAGTGTCCTAAGCGATCTGGCGAAAGCTATAAGGGGGTGGCCGCGTACCAGAACGCCTTATAAAAGAGGCAACTCCATAATGAGAAGTCTCCTAAGCGATCTGGCGAAGGCAAAAATACTGGTTTAGGGAAGCAACGCAATGCAAAACAGTTTTTTTAGCGATTCTCTGGATCGAAAAGCCATTCAGCGTCGAATTCTGGAATTAGAAGCGGGCAAAGTCGGCTTCTACAGCATTGGACTCTATCCAGGATCAATTGCTTATAACTGTGCCATGCAAACCGATGGCAAATTCCTGCGTCTAGCCACCCGACCGGGCAGGGAGCTGATGGGTGCCTTTCACAAGGACTCCCGACTGGGCATGGACCCCGATCACGTAGTCGCCATGAAAAACATGGCAGTCCATGAGGACGGGGACAAATTAGTGCCCAATACCCTGGCTGACTTGATCGAAACCTGTGAACTGGTAGTGCTAAGTGCCAACAGTAACCATATTGAGCAAGATGTCGAGGAAGCCTGTGCCCTGCGGAGCGAGCTTAACCGGGAACAGGTGGTGTTGGCCTGCCTAGCCGGGTCCTTCAGCCATGACTACATCAAAAACGAATCCTACGTTCTCTGCGAAAAATGGCCGAATTTAGCTTTCTTCTCTGGGTTTCACCGGCATGGAGCACTACGCAACCCCCTCGACAGCTTCACCGCTAACTTTTGTCATCCCAATGCCATTACGGCCCTGCTAGGCGCACACCTATTAGATAAGCTCTCGCCAAACATCCAGGTCTCTCCGGGTGTTCACAATATCGAGGCGCAATATATCAAAGCAGCCAAAAACATATCGTCCATTTTTGCCGGCTTTGGCTATAGCTACCATTCCGAAAATACCGGAACTCTGCCCACCCTTTTGACCCTGCTGCTAGACCAGTGCATTGACCAGGCAGCAACGGTGTCCATGGCCCGTCGTAACCGGCAACAAATCTACAGCCGTCAGCCGATCGCCCTGACTGAGTTGGGTTATGGTGTACAGCGAATTGAGGCTACCCTCAGTCGCGGCGGCAATATGGAGAAAGTGAGAGACCACACTTTTTCCCAGCTCACCGCGATGGTGGCAGATGTGCGCGGCAGTATGTTGATGCCCGTGTCCGGTAGCCCTACCCGTAACTTTCAAGCCGGGCAAATTTTGGCAGAAGGCATGAGGACACACGAGCGCTGTCCCCGCCACATCGAAGAGTTTGAAGAATGGTGCGAACAGGCCGGTCTCAACAAAGGTGGGCTAGAGGGTCTCAAGGCTCTCCGTTACTGGCCCCAAATCGTCCAGAAGTACAATATTCCAATTCATGACGCATCTATGGTCAACCTGCTGTATATGTTGCTCTACGGCACACCGACAACCCAGGATGCAGCCTTTTTAGTAATGACGAAAAGCCGTGAACTGTCGAACTACTGTCAAGAATCAGTTCGTCCTAGCCATAGCCGCAAGTACGCCGAGGCACTACAGCATATAGACAAACCGGAAGCCCTAGATTTAGTCACCAATGCGGTAATCGCAGATAATGCCCGCCGTGCGATTCTTGACGAGGACAGCCACCTTAGCGATAGTCCAGCATCAGAGGATGTGCCTGCATATTTGAAGATGATGAACGTCATTGAAAACGTTTGGTAAGTGGCTGAGTTGTATGCCCAGAAAGCTTTAGAGTTAGGCAATTCAAAACCAGAAGTGTCCTCAGAGATAGGAGCGAAGGTGATAAGTAACGGAAAAAAATTGATGCAAAGAAAAATCGCGTTTGGATTACTGTGGCTCGGGTTTAGCCTGTACGCTTTCTTTCTGGCACCTCCCGACCAGCCAGACACCTTCGAACTAATCGGTGCGATGGCATCTGGCAACTTCGACGGCATTAACCCCACCATTATTTGCTTATTCAACTTAATGGGAGTTTGGCCGCTTATCTACACTTGCGTTCTCTTAGCAGACGGGCGAGATCAAAAAGTACCTGCTTGGCCTTTTCTTGCAGGCTCGATGGCATTGGGCGCATTTGCTTTAATTCCGTATTTTGTCTTCCGGCAACCCAATCAAACATTTACTGGCAAAAAATCCTGGCTAATCAACCGCTTCGACTCCCGCTTTACCGGCATCGTGCTGACAATAACGGCGACCATTCTGTTTACGATCGCAATTATCCAAGGAGACTGGTTCGACTACGTGACTCAGTTCCAAACGAGTCGCTTTATTCACGTGATGTCACTGGATTTTTGCGTACTCTCGCTCTTGTTTCCGGCAATTCTCGGTGACGATATGGCGCGGCGCGGTTGGCAAACTTCAGCCGTTTTCTGGAGTGTTTCGTTGGTTCCGCTCTTCGGACCGCTCATTTATCTCTGCATTCGGCCACCGCTACCCGAATCCACCGATAGCCCTGCAGAAACAGAACCCCAAGCCACCCCGCTCAACGCTTAAAATGACTGGCTTTATCCCCCCCGTAGGGTTAGCTATCATTTAAAAAATTGCGACCCAGGTCAAATTTGCGATCGCGTATGATTGTGGTTTGCCTGTTTTTTGACGACGCGCCATTAATTTCAAGGACGAACTGAAAGTGACCCAAGCAGAAAACTCCGAAATCCTCAACCAGACAGACCCCGAAGTTGCCGCTATTTTGAACCGGGAGCTGCAGCGCCAGCGAGAACACCTCGAACTCATCGCTAGCGAAAACTTTGCCTCTCCGGCCGTCATGGCTGCGCAAGGGTCATCCCTGACTAATAAATACGCAGAAGGTCTACCCGGCAAACGCTACTACGGCGGCTGTGAATATATCGATCAGGTAGAGCAGCTCGCAATCGATCGGGTAAAACAGCTTTTTGGCGCGGCGGCTGCTAACGTGCAGCCCCACTCTGGTGCCCAAGCCAACTTCGCCGTCTTCTTGACTCTGCTCAACCCCGGCGACAAGATCATGGGCATGGATCTTTCCCACGGCGGACACCTCACCCACGGCTCCCCCGTTAACGTGTCCGGTAAATGGTTTGAGGTTTGTCAGTACGGCGTCAGCAAAGAAACCGAGCGTCTCGACTACGACGAAATTCGAGAGATTGCCCTCCGCGAAAAACCCAAACTCATCATCTGTGGGTACTCTGCGTATCCCCGCATTATTGAATTTGATAGATTCCGTGCGATCGCAGACGAAGTCGGTGCCTACTTGCTGGCTGATATTGCCCACATTTCCGGTTTAGTCGCGACCGGTCTCCATCCCAATCCCCTCCCCTACTGCGACGTGGTCACCACCACGACTCACAAGACTCTGCGCGGTCCTCGGGGCGGTCTGATCATGACCCGTGACGAAGACCTCGGCAAAAAGCTCAATAAATCCGTATTCCCCGGAACTCAGGGGGGTCCCTTGGAGCACGTAATTGCCGCAAAAGCGGTGGCGTTTGGAGAAGCCCTTCAGCCAGCGTTCAAAAAGTACTCTCAGCAGGTAATTCTTAACGCTCAGGCATTAGCGAGCGGTTTAGTTGCGCGAGACTTCAAAATCGTCTCCGGCGGCACGGATAATCATTTACTCCTAGTGGATCTACGCTGCATTGGGATGACCGGCAAATTAGCTGACCGCCTAGTCAGTGACGTCAATATCACCGCCAATAAAAACACAGTTCCGTTTGATCCAGAGTCGCCTTTTGTTACCAGTGGTCTCCGGTTAGGCTCTGCCGCTATGACCACTCGCGGTCTCGGCGAAGCCGACTTTACTGAAATCGCGAACATCATTGCAGATCGCCTGTTAAACCCAGATAGCCCCACCGTCGAGCGCGACTGCCTACAGCGAGTAAAAGCCCTTTGCGATCACTATCCGCTGTACCCGCATCTGGGCGCAGCCGTGCCGGCGCTGGTTTAAGCTGTTCAGACAACTTGATTCCGTCAGAATCTCCAGACAGGAGCTTGACGCGTCGTACCGGGTATCGCTCTTCTCAATTACCAACTACAGAGCGACCCGGTTTTTAAGTATGGTAGTCGGTACCTTCGTAAGGTGAGGGCTGCGTGCCAGAACGCTCTGGAATTAGGCAACCCAAAATGTGAAGTGTCCTAAGCGTTCTGGCGAAGGCTATACGGAAACCTGGCTACCAATCTGGGGAGATTAGGCTAACCTCATAAGCGGACGGAAACTTTTCTGTTTTCGCATCATCAACTGTCTTTGAATATCGGCGTTCCTTTGTCGCTTTTTTCGCTTCGCCGCTTACCATGCCATCCGAGCAACAGCTCTATCACCTAATTGCTTTCTTGATCGCCAATGTCGTGGTGCTTTGGAGTACCCCGGCAGTTAAATCCCTTGGGCTCAAGAGCGGTAAGGTTGACCTCCCCAATGATCGCAAAATGCATCAGCGTCCGATGGTGCGCATTGGGGGCGTATCCATTTTTGCGGGCTTTATGATTGCCCTGTTGACGGTTTGGCGCCTCGACGGGTTTGGCTATTTACCAACTGAAAAAGAATGGGAAATTTGGGGCGTAACTATCGGAGCGCTTTTATTTTTCTTAATTGGGTTGGCAGACGATCTATTCAACCTCTCCCCGATTTCGCGCTTGCTCGCTCAGTCTGCCGTCGCTGCGGTCGCCTGGCAGGTGGGTGTCCAAATTGAATTTTTATCGATTCCTTTCATCGGCTTAGTTCAACTAGGCGCTTTTAGCTTGCCAATCACTGCAATTTGGCTGGTCGGTATGGCCAATGCCATTAACTGGATTGATGGCTTAGATGGCCTGGCCGCTGGTGTGTCGGGTATTGGTGCTGTAGTAATGCTGCTGGTCAGTCTTTACATGAATGAACCTGGGGCTGCTCTGATCGCGGCGGCGCTTGCGGGGGGCGCGCTGGGTTTCTTGCGTTACAACTTCAGCCCGGCAGAGATTTTTATGGGTGATGGCGGCGCTTACTTTATGGGCTTTACCCTGGCGGGCGTAGGGACTATAGGATTGGTCAAAACTGCTGCGGTGACCGCGGTGCTGCTGCCTTACTTGATTTTGGCAGTTCCGATTATTGATATGTCTGCTGTGATTCTGTCCCGGGTTTTTCAAGGCAAATCCCCGTTTTTGGCCGATAAGCGACATTTACATCATCGGCTAATCAATGCGGGTCTTTCTCATCGCACCACGGTCTTATTTATTTACGCCCTAACGCTTTGGGTCGGTAGCCTCGCCCTCGGTTTTGCCGGAATTCCGAGTGGTTGGGCTTATGCCATTGGTTCCACTCTCCTGCTGGGTTATGTCGGTTGGCAGGCATGGCGTACGGTTAAATTTTCTTCTAAAGAATCTTAGGCTTGAATTGTTCTTAATATGCCGTCTCTAAGAGAGATAGCCAGGCCAGCGAAAACTCGATGGCAGGTCTGCAGTCTCCTTGCTTCCTCAAGCGCATTCCAAAATTGGAGAATTGACTTCTACTTTGGCCGAAAACGCTCTCTTTAACTCGCTTAGATTTGAATCAAGATAACTAGTGGGGGGAGCGAAGCCTCATAAGCAAAAGCTTCAGACTTAAAACTCCAAGCCTTGTTCACCTGGGATTTCGCAAATTAGCCAACTGAATTCTGTTTTCTTTTCTGAAACAGGATGCTACTTCAGAGTGATTGAGCAGTAGACTTGCTCTCAATCACTCTGTTGAGTTGGCGAATAATTTATGACTTCAACTTCGCGCTGAAACGCTTTTAGGCGGGGCAACTCAAAATCAAAGATGTCTCCCAAGCGTTCTGGCGAAAGCGATATAGCAGCCGACACCTTCGTAAGGGAGAGGCTGCGTGCCAGAACGCTCTAGAATTAGGCAACTCAAAATCAGGAGTGTCCTAAGCGCTCTGGCGAAGGCGATATAAACCTAGCCTCCATAAATCACGGCATCCGGAATTTCATATCGCTCATTGCCAACCCGTACAAAATTGAGATCACCTTCGCGTTCGGTACTGAATTCGCCATACCCATCTGCTTGGCTTGTATCTGCGCTAGTTGCTCGACCGTCAGTAAAGAAAAGAGCTCGCTTAACGCCGTCCGTTTTGGTGACAATGACCGTTGCTGTGCCGTTGCCTTCTCTGGCGACGCCAAAGTTGCACAGATTCATCGGCTGTCCCACATACTGAGCACAGGGAATTGTACCGGTAGCATCAAAATCCCCTTGCCCAGCCCGGTAAGCACTATCTCCATCGTCACCAGATGGGCTAGCTGAGCTGCTGGAACCAGTGATTGCAAAGTCAAGTTGATAATTGGCAATTTCGTTGCGACGAGCCGCATTCCGCATCAGGTAAACCCGAACTGTATAGTTGCCGCTAGCAGGGAGTCTGCCGTCAAAGCGATTGCCGCTGGAAGAGCCGACATACATCGCTTCGTCTTGCCCTGGAATGTTTTCCGGTGCATAGATATTGAAATAGTTAGAAAGATGATTGGTGGTTAGTTTGACCGTCATGGCTTGTCCCGCCTGAGCACCCAAGACATAATCCACTGAGTCATAGCCTTGAACGCTACTTCTGATGGTTGTCCCGGAACTGCCTGCCGGGAACTGAACGGTTTCTGTGCGAACCTCATCGCTGAGTACTGGCGCGGGAACGAGAGTCGGCGCGATCGCCAAAAGGACAGTTAACAAAAAAGGGCTAGATTTACGCATTATGGCAACGGATGTTTCGTCATGAGAAGAGTGCAATGACTGGAGCTATACTTTATCGCCTTTGCCAGACCGCTTAGGACATTTCTGATTTTGAATTGCCTCGTCTTAGCGCGTTCCGACAAGCAACTACTCCCTTACGGAGGCGACGACTGCCACGTCAAAGAACTTTCATGAAGTTTGAATTTGAGAATTTATTCTATCGAGCCTTCTTTATCAGTCTGAGTGCAATTTACAGCGTGAGAGCTGAGGACGAACTCAGAGATTTAGCCCCATAAGTTAAGAAATAAAAGGATCGCGGGGGATTTTGATTAGATAAGCTGAAGTGCTGAGAAGTAAATCATTGAGGGGCAGCTTATGACGCGTCCATCTACGGCTGAACAATATGGATTTGAGCGGCATCGGTTTATCCGCTCCTGCCCTTTACCAAAACGACAGACCCCTCAATCTGAGCGCGCAAAGCTCAAGATATTTTTAGATCCCCCGTTACTCTCCTTTAAGCCAGATCGGTAAATTACGGTTAAATCAGAATTCCCTCAAAATCGGTTTTTGCTGGCCAAAAAATCTAGGCTGTGATCGCAAAATTTTCTGTTGAGTATTACCGCCGGATCGGGAGGAAAACAGTAAGATTTAGGCGCAGAAACAAGCAATCTCAACAACGAAACTCTGTCTATGGAGTCGAAAAATTTTCCAGGGTTGAAAGGTCCCACTAACGAACTGGCGAAAGAGCGTAATCGCGCAGCAGCCGAACGTACCATGACGGCGTGGCTTCAAAACTGCTTAACGTTGATTGGGGTAGGTCTGTGTGTGGATGATCTTAGCCGGATTAACCGTCCGGAGATTCGACTAAATCAGGTGATTACCTATCTACCGCAACTCTTTTCGCTGATCTTGATTGGGGTAGGCATCGGTTTATTGATTCTTGCGATCGCGCAACATCGCTTAGAAGTGCGCAGCTTGGAAAATCATGACTATGTATTCATGTCGATTGATCAGCTCAATCGAATGGTGGTTTTAGCGATTGTTTTGTTTGGGGTGATTTCGGGGTTGACCATTTGTTGGGTGCGTTAAGTCGCAGATAAGATCCGCCACAGAATTTTGCCAATCCCAGCCACAGAAATCAGAATTAATGCGACCGCAACTGTTTCACCGAGGGGCTGTCGGGCCTTGTAGGTGTAGTCTGGTTTGGCTAGGCGCTGGAGTTCTCGGTAATAGTCATATGCAGCCACGAGGATGGCGTAAACGCCTAAAGCGACAAAGCTTAGGGCGACGACTAAATTAAATTGCGTAGTATTGGCATTGTCGCTAAAGCGAGCCGCTAAGGTATTGATGACTTGGTCAAGCCCAAACCCAATGCCGATCAAGGTTAAGCCCAGGCGAATCCAGGATAATATCGTCCGATCTTGAGAAATTTTCGTGCGTTCTTTCGCCAGCTCGACTTGTAGATTGGGGGGTTTGGGTTCGGAGGATGACATAACGTTGTTGGGTCAACAGTGAGTAGTCAGCAGAAATTTAAGCTGCGATCGCAGAAGCTGGCTCGGACGCTTCAGCCGCAAGCTGCTTTTTAAATTGAAGTTTGACCCAGACATTGTACGGTAGCGCCACCACTGCACCGACGATTAGATATGTCACGATGGGCGGTACCAAAGACGGTTGATTGTTTGCGATCGCAATAAATAGAGCAAGTCCTGCGTTCCGAGCAATGGTGGCGATGGCAACGGAGGCCCGTCCACCGAGATTAGGTCCGCCGAGTAAATGTCCAACGACTAATCCGCTGGCGGCGACCACTGCAAACGCAATCAAAGACTTGATGCTGAACTGAGGCACTAAATTGACGCTGATCGCCACCAAAAAACAAGCCAAGACAATAAATAATGTGTTGGCAATGGTCACCATCAAGCTGGCGACCTCTTCGGCCAGATCTGCCACCAAGCGACGGATCAGGAGTCCTAACCCCAACGGCAGGAGTTGAACCGTCGCAATCTGTTGGGCAACGCTCAGAAATTCGATTTTTTCAGTGGCTTGCGGAAAGGGTGCGGAAAATAATAGCAACATGACTGGCGTTACAATGACACTCAGCAGAGCCAGAAAAACTTGTAATCCAGCCGAAATAGACATGTCGCCTTGCGCCATGCCAACCCGTTTCGTTAATAAGGGAGCTGCCGGTGCAGACGCCAGCAACACTAGCGTCACAAAAATCCGGGGCGATACATCAAACTTCAACAACACCCCCACCACAATCAGCGGAAAAATCACCAGCACCGCCAGCAGCGCCCGCACCAGTAATTTAGGCTGCTGGAAGGGGGTGAGCAACCGCTCCAAAGTGACGTTGATGCCGAGAGACAGCATCAGTACAAAAATGACCAGTCCCGCCAATGTTTGAATAAGCTGGCTATTGACGGTAAAGATTTCGCCCAACTGCACTTCACCGACGAGGAGTGGAACAAACGCCGCAATCCCGATGAACAATAAAACGACACCAATGGTGAACCCGAACGTACTGTTGGTAGCGTATTCGTAGTTGCGATCTTTCAAGCGTCGCAGAACATTCCAATGATTAACTAATGCGCCCGCTAAGGCTGCCACCCCTAACGTCATCAAACTTAAGCCCAAGAGCCGTTCTTCACTGATTTGGGTCATCTGGTGGGGGGCATCGGTGTCTTGAAGGTATTTGAAAAAGCGATCAATGCCGAAGCCAAAGCTGATCATCGAAAGGGATGTGCGAATCCAAGCCATTAAGGTTCGCTCTTCTGCTGCCCGGGTCCGCTCTCGTGCCAACTCTGTCCGCGTTTCCGCTAAATCGGTTCGCTCAATCGAAAGTCCCGTTCGTTTTTCCGCGAGATTTGTGCGCGTTTCTGCCATCCCCGTTCGATTTCCGGCTAGTTCGGTGCGAGCGACAGCCAGTTGAGTATTATCCATCCCGGCATAGGGAGACGGGTCTTTTGCGGGCGCAGTATCAGAAGAAGTCATAGGGAAATTAGAGAATGTCAGAAACGGCTGGAATCAGAAGGTTTTGTCAGCTCGTAAGCGATGGTGCAACTAAGCGAAAGCCCACATGAGTGGTGCCGGTGTCTGGTGCTTGGGATTCCCGGGCGGCTGGGCGATACCGACTGCAATAGTTTTTGGCGCAAAGATAGGACCCCCCTTTGATTACATGGGTGGCGCCTTCATTCGGTTTTTTCGGATCAAAACTTTGAGATTCACTGGGTCCAGCCGGATTTTTGGCGTGAAGTTTATGGGCATGGGAAACCGTATACCAGTCAGCCGTTAATTCCCAAACGTTTCCCGCCATATCGTAGAGTCCATAGGCATTGGGCGGAAACGACATAACCGGTGCTGTGCCCAAGTAGCCGTCGGTTTGAGTATTAAAAAAAGGAAACATGCCCTGCCACGTGTTGGCATTTTCCGGCGCGTAGCTCTGTTCAGTCGTGGGGTTCCCGGCTTTGGCGGCAAACTCCCATTGGGCTTCTGTGGGGAGCTGTTGATGTTTCCAGTCCGCATACGCGATCGCATCTTCATAGGCGATGTGGACCACCGGATGATCGGCTTTCCCGGTTAGATTGCTTTCGGGACCAAAAGGATGCTGCCAGTTTGCACCCGGCGTCCACTTCCACCAGCTCAAATAGGCCACCTGTTGCATGCCTTCTTTGGGTGGAGTAAACACTAGCGAACCGGGGGCAAGCTGCGATTCGGAGAGAGTCGGAAATTCTTCGGATGATAGGGGACGCTCTGCGACGGTTACATATCCGGTCGCATCAACAAATTCAGCAAACTCGGCATTGGTGATTTCGTGAGTATCCATACAAAAGCTGGAAACCGTGACGTCGTCTGTCTTCTCTTCTTCGACGTAGACAGGGTCATCCGTGCCAATTGCAAAGGTTCCGCCCGGAATCCAGGTCATCCCCGCAGGGCAAGATGCCGCTAACGCCTGATGGGGCAGGGGATTTGTCAACCAAAATCCAAGACCCAGCCCTAAAATCACCACAAGGCTCTGAATTCGCCCCATGTTTTTTCCTCGAATCGTTATCCGATCCAGTCATATCGCCTTCCGAGGGAAAGAAGACATTAAGATTTCAGGGACAATTCCGCTAAAAAACCTCGCTACCAATCGTCTGAGCGATTGTCTGTTGCCCAGTCGTCTAAGGGTTGATACTGCGGCACCGGCAGCGTCTCGACCACATGCTCCAGTTCGGCAACGGCTTCCGATTCTTCCGGGCTAAATGTCGCTTTGACAGGCTCCCACACCTGTGCGATCGCATCCGTAACAAAGGCCTTAATAAATTCATCTTTGCGCGAGAGCTTAAATTGACGCTGCACCACTTCCGCAATGCCTCCGTCGCCCCAGTCTTGATCTCGTTGGAAATACTCCACAAAACTTTTGCCGGCAATGCGAGTGAGGTAGGCTGCTGTAATCGCTTGCATAAGTTTGCCGACTAAATAGGTCGCCATGTGAAACTGCAACGCTCGCGCCAACAGTTCTGCGGCCCCTTTGACGACCCCCAAACTCACTAAGGTTTTCCCCAACGACAGTGCCAGCTCTCGCCCGCGCTCGCCATTGATTTGACAGTCAAAAACTTTACCTAACTCCACCACCATCTGCGCATTAACTGCGGCTGTTGCCAACATATCCACAACCGGCAAAGGCGTAACCGCAATAACCCCGGCCCCAATCCACTGGTAGCGCTGAATAATTTTTTCGGCTTGACGCCGCTGTTGTTTTTCAAGTAGCTTGCGCGCTTCTTCACCCAGCCGTTGGGACTGCAGCAGCATGTTGTCGGCCAGCAAATCATCGCCCTCTGCCCGCAATACATTGGCAAGACGCTTTACCAACGGCAAAATCTCAATTTCAGGAGTAATCAGATCGCCATTGGGTAAACAAACCGAAGCCGGTGCCGCCGCGATCGCAACCACATCGGCTGGCGCGATCCAGTTGGCAACTTTTTCCCTGAGCGATCGCAAAATGAGTTCTAAATCGTCTTCCGTGTAGCGATCACATTTATTGAGTATCAGCAAAGAGCGTTTGCCGATGGCTGCAAGTGCTTGTAGAGGCTCTAATTCCGACTGACGTAAATCGTTATCCACGACAAATAGCAGCAAATTTGCTTGGGCTGCCAGTTCTCTCGCGAGGCGACCCCGTTCCGTTCCAGCCACTCCGGGCTCCAAAATCCCCGGCGTATCGATCATCGCAATAGTACGCCCAAGTTCGGGCAAAGCTAAGCGATAAGCGGCTCCCGTTTGAGTCGTCCCAATAGTCGGCTCTACTTTTCCGGCAATTTGACCAAGTAAGGCATTGATCAAGGATGTTTTCCCGGCAGAACCAGTCCCAAACACTAAAACTTGTAGTTCGCCCCGGGCTAAGTTAGCTTCAATTTCTTGCGATCGCTTAATCAAAGCTTGCTGAGCAATATCGTCTTCAATTTGAGTTACCTGTTCACGCACCGATTGCAAGGTGGCGGTGGCAGCAGTGATTTTTTCCGCCGGTTCGCGCAAGGACACCCGAGGCAAGGGACGGCCGCGTTTTTTTTGGGTTGGCGTCAGGAAAAAGTAGTAAATAAATGTTCCGATAAATAGCCCCAGTAGCACGATGATCAGCAAGATCAGCAAAAAGCCCAAGAAGGGCGAGGAAAAGCTGATCTGATAGAAAAGACTGGTGAGCGCATCAATCAGCCAGATGCCGAACCCCAAAATCAGTAACACCCCGCCGATTAGCAGCAACAAACGAGGCAAGGGTATTCGGTCCATCGGTTAGCCAGCAAAAGCGAATCGGTTTCTATTCAACGATAGACGCTCTCCCGAGTTATCGGTTCGGGTGACTTGTCCCACACGGGCATGTCTGATTTTGACCAAAATTATCGGTACAAATGGGCGGTCTAATTTGCCCCCATAATCGTTCCGATGTCAGAGCCTTGACTTGATACCAAATTAAAAAATACCTGCAACAGATAGGGCATCGAGAATAAAATCGTAACCGGTCAAGGAGCGAACAATGTCAGGAGTAAGTGCATCCAGCAATTTCTCCACTTTGACCTCCAGTTCCTCCAGACTGTCGAACATC
>JBCDHF010000058.1:0-15006 GCA_038750375.1 Cyanobacteria bacterium P01_H01_bin.15 | reverse complement strand
TTCTGTAAAGCGTAGCCCAAGTATTTAGGTAGCTTGAAGACATCAGTCCCTGTAGAAGTCTGCAAGTGTAGATATTTAGGACGACCTTTTTTGCTAATCTCTAAGTCCTTAAAGTATCCATCGACCGAGCCAGAAAAATAGACCGGACGAGCTCTCTGGAGAGTTGGCGCTTCTACAGTCGGATAATTCATAAGCACATAGGGGAATCAAACTTCGTGAGCTGGAGTCAAGTCAGAGATGGACAGTTCAGCCTTCCAACAACGTTCCAAACGGGAGAGATTGTCATGCCGTGACGCAGTTATCTGCTGAATAACGCTCCAGACTTGCAGCACTTCGCTAGGAGATATAATCTCCACGACCAACGGCTTATTTTGACCGTAGTGGCAGTCAATTCCCAATTGCTGCAAGCGAAAGAACACAGTCCAAGCGTTAATACGATCAATATTAATGGCGATGGACTTACAAGTGGATGGACAAATCTGATCCCGTTTAAAACGCTTCATTTTGCTTGCTTGTTATTGAGTGAGCTCAATTAACTGAGACCAATAAAAGCCTCGGTTAAACTTTCATGGCTCAAGAAGTGACTGAGGTGATAAGCTCGTTCCTCCGTCTTGAGCAAAATTCCTTCATACAAATAACGGGTGGCACGATCGCCAAGGCTTTCGGCCTGGCCCGCTACCTGCCGCAAGATTTTGATGATTGCTTGTTCCGCAGCCAAATCGTTTTCTAGCATCTGACGAGCCGTGAAAATACCGTCTGCTTCAACTTCAAAACAGCAAAGCTCGGCCAACTTGGTGAAGCTCGCTGCCGGTACGCCTCCTAGTCCGTCTATGCGCTCAGCGACGTCATGAACATGACTGCCAACATCGTCGTAACTTTCAGAGAAGTAGTTATGCAGCATATAGAACTCGCTGCCTTTAACGACAAAATGATGTTTCTGATACTGCAAATACAGACCTTGAAAGCTAGCGAGAACTTGATTAAGCCCTTCAATGACGGGCTCAGTGACTTGCGTTCCCAGACCAACTACATCTTCGTGAATAGTGCCCCAGGCCTGAATTGGCTCGATTTTAACAACTGGCATTGAAAATTCCTCGCAATAATTGAAATTGCAAGCTGACTTACGTAATTCAGCTTCAATTGTCAATCTAGCATGGGTCTTTAGTTGAGATCGGCGTTCCGGACATCAGGATAAGAAGATCCCTGAATACGGCGAGGTAAAAAAATCTGTTCTCCAACTTTCAGACCTTCCAAAAACTTCCAATCGCTGGCGCCCCACATGCCGATACTGCGGCCGCCCTCCAAATTAAAAGTGGCAAAGATACGAGCGCCATAATCAGTCTGCCGGTGCTGAATCGAAGCGACGGTAGCTGTCACCATGTCTGGATTAGAGGCACCTGAGTAATAGTTCGTCTGCGCGTTTCCACCTCGGCAAAAATCTCGGCAGAAATTTTGCCAGCGCTGGAAAGCAGAGAGATGATTGTGGCTTGCTATCTGAGATGATGTCAGATTCATCAGAGCTGCAACGAGTCCTATCTAAAATTTTAGAATCCAAGCCCAAATATTTTGTTTGGATTCTAGATCGCGTTATTTCTTATTGAATATAACTAGCAAGAAGTAGATAGTCAAGAATTATTTGCAATAAGTTTTTTTGTTGAGGGGCGAAGCAGTTGGAATTCCTCTTTTGGTTTAGGTTTGAAGCTTTTTGTCGTAGGCTTGGATGGATGATTCTTCGGGTCAGTACGTGCACGATGCGGTATCCGCCGTATGAAGATGGGACGGTCCTAAAAAACCAGACTTTTACCTGCTCAGAACATTACTAACTCTGAGTTGCCGATTTTCAATGTGCTCGGGCTTCCCAAGACTCTTTTTGCAAGTGGGGCGGCAAGTATACGGATTCGTGAGCTGTGAGCTGGAAGTGTTGTCTGCTGTAGCACGGTTCCAAACTTTTCAACCCATTGTGTCTGTCATCACTTTAAACATTGAGAGCAGGTCATGCGATCGCCTTTTTCTGTAGCTTGCTTTCTGCGATCGCAATGCAGCTCAATACGCCAAGTAAGCTAAATAATGCGCCCCAAATACCTGCAAAGTAGATCGCGAAGCCAACAAGCGTATTAATGCCAATATAGACAGTCGCCACTTGGCGATGGGACCAGCCAGACTGCTGTAGGCGCTGATAAATATGGCTTCGGTGCGCTTCGAAAATATTTTCTTTAAGCCGAAGGCGACGGATAAGTGTGTAGATCGCATCCGCAATTAACGGTAGGGTGATCGCGACTGCTGACCAGAGATGAGTCGTACTGCCTTGCCCATTTAAGAGGGCAATCGACACGGCCCCGCCCAAAACCGTACTGCCCGCATCCCCCATGAAAATCTTCGCTGGTGACCAATTCCAGAACAAGAAACCTAGCAGCGCCGCTACCAACAGCCACCACACGGGCTGCTGGAGATATTGCGCCAAAAAATGAGTTGAACCGCTACAGTTCCCGCGACAAGACCATCCAGACCGTCCATGAAATTGTAGAAATTGATAAACGCAGTAAATCCAAATACGGTTATGCCGGCCGTGACCAGGTAGCCTAATAGTCCGGCTGATTCAAAGCCACCAAAGTCGAAGGGGCTAAACCAATATACGGCAAGTAGTGCAGAGCTCAGCTGCACCAGATACCTCACGCGTGAGGGTAAGCTAAATCGATCATCTAAAATCCCGATAATGGCTAAGGGGAGCAAAACGGACCAGACGGCGAAAAAAGAGGTCCAATCGCGATTAACCCAAGCACTACTTAAACTGACAAGACCGAAGCCGATAATAAAACCTAACCCTCCACCTCGCGGCGTCGGATTGCTATGAGAACTCCTTTCATTTGGGACATCCAGAAGCCACTGACCGAACCGCTGCTTGATTAAAAAAACGCTGATTAAGCTGATCAAGCCGCTGGCGATTGGCGCGCCTGCCATTGTCATTGAACTCACACCCTATATTTATTTCCTAGGAAATCATACCTGCCGACCGCATTAGTTCAATTTCTTGCCGTAATCCGGCCTCTAAAGTTCGAGGAGAAAACCCAAATGCATCATGGGCGGCCTGATGGGCATAGGCTTTATCTTCTTGCAATCGAAGAATCTGTTCTCGTTTCACAGGTGAGCGCGCACCGAGGATTTTTTCCGCCATAGTCGCTAAATTAATCCCCAAACCCAGCGGAAAAGAAAGCTGTCGAATAGGTTTGCCCAGCAATTTGCCGACCAATTCAATGAGCTCCCGATAGGCGATCACATCCGCGCCGGAAATCTCATATCCCCCGCTGAGCTGTGGATTTTGCCAAACCGCGAGTAAGGCTTGCGCAACGTCGTCAGCGTGGATCGGCTGCAATAGATTATTACCCGGACCAAAGACAAAAAAGAAGCCGTTGCGATCGCAAAAGCGAATGAGGCGGTGAATATTTTTATCTCGAGGTGAGCCATAGATCATGGTTGGTCGTAGTAAACACACCGCCCCCGTATATTGCTGAAGTGCCGCTTCCGCCATGATGTATTCCTGAGCATATTCATTGAATTTCGAGTAAATGCCTGTGGTGCCGATAATAATCAGCCTTGGTGTTTGGGCATGGGCTTTGAGTCCAGCCAGCAGGGCCGGCACTTGGCGCAATTGGGCAACATGGATAATCGTTTCCGGTTTCCTTGTCGCTAATACTTGACGCCAGCTTTCTGTCGACGCGCTATCACCAGTCACGTAATCGAGGGAGAGGCTCAGGCGCTCTAGAAGAGTACGATCGCTCGTCTCTCGGAGCAAACAAGTCACTTCAGCTCCCGGATGAGTATGCGCATAGTGGCCTAACAGTAAGTTACCGGTTAGACCCGTTGACCCAGTCATTAATACTGAAACAGATTTCAAGATGTTGAAGACTCCTGACGTGCTGCCTGCCAAACACCTAAAGTTTGACGATACATCTGTTGGAACGTAAATTCTTGCTCGTAGCGTTGGCGAGCATTATCTCCTAGGCGTTGACGTAGAGACGGATCATCGACTAATTGCTGCAAACGTAGTGCCAGGGTCGACATATCATGGGGCTCAATCAAATATCCGGTTTCCTCCTCAAAGACCGCTTCCTCAACGCCGCCGACCCGAGAGGCGAGCACTGGCAGCCCCGCACGCATGGCTTCCACAATTGCCAGCGGAAATCCTTCCCAATTCGAAATCAGTGCAAACAATTGAGCATTGGCGAGTCGCTCGGGAATGTCGCGCCGGAAACCATAAAATTTTACTCGGTCTTGCAAGCCTTGCTCTGCGCACCAGCTACGCATGGCGGGTAAATTGGGTCCATCTCCGACTAGATCCACCTGTAAATTTGAGACCTTCCGCACAGCTGCCAACAGCGTTTGATGATCTTTTTGTTTATCAAAGCGGGCCACCATCACGAGTCGAGGCGGATCGAGAGCGGGTTGTGATCGCAAATTCGCAGCAACGTCCGTCATGCCGTTATGCACAGTGACTAATTTTTGGGCAGAGATGCCCGCTTTCAAGCCCAATTGGCGATCACGTTCAGAAACACAGATGATGCGAGTTGCCAGGGGCGCCATGAATTTTTCGATCAAGCGATAAAGGATGCGACTCGGCTCAGACACGCCATCAGCAAACGCCCAGCCATGGGCGGTAAACACGCAAGGGATTTTCTGGGTACGACAGGCTAATCTAGCCAGCACTCCTGCTTTACTGGAACTGGCACTCACAATATCCGGCTGAAAGGTCTGCAGCAATTCAACAATATAGTGGTAGGTCTGGCGATCACGCAGCAAGCTAATGGACCGTTTAAAGGCATCACACGCTTGAAACGGAATGCTATGCTCAGCCAGATCCTGATTGTATGGACCGGCTTGGCCCGTCATGACCAGAACATCGTGACCATCCGACTGTAATGCGATCGCTAACTCGCGGACATAAACTTGAGCACCAGCTACAGTATCTGCTCGTGTAACTATCAACAAAACTTTCACACTGTCTGTCCTAGCAAATACTATTGACCAACCCAGATTGTAAAGGACTTTATCTCTCGGTCAAAATGCTAGAGCCACCTGTATTGTCCATTGTGTTCTAGTTTGAGTTTTTTCTTTTTGGGTCAACGTCCTGAAAAATCACAGGTATAAGTCATGATACAGACAATGTGATATTCCTCGTGGGGACCGCAGGCTACGCCCATAACCCGAAATTCTGGATTAAACATCACCTTGCGATGTCCTCGATCGGGAACCCCGTCATCGACGATTAGCCCCAACACAACTAACCGCCCTGTATCCGGTCCAAATGTAATATTTTCGCCTGCTCGCTTACGCCAGGTGCCATAACGCTCAATCCGTTGTACGAGAGTACTTTTATCTGTGCCCTTGTGACCCACCACTCCGGCCGGTCCAATGTCCATCACATGGTCTCGGGCAGCGTGAGATAGTCCTGGGACGAAACCGAGTTCTCGTAGGGGGCCTTGTTGACTCACTACTAAGATCGTCTCATCCACAGCCGCAACCCCTTCTTGAGTGACAAAAATATCACGGCCGTTGGGATGGTAGAATTCGAATCCTTGGTAGGCCTCACGATGCGATCACAATTTATCGATATACTTTTGGGGATCTCGCCGGGCTTTGTTGGTTTCTTGTCAAATTGAGCGTTCCAGATAAGAATAATCTACGCCTTGAATCGTTCCGGGAGGAATAGGTGCGGTGGCTATCGGTGTTGGGGTGTTTTTTGGACCGACATCCCACAGCGCAATTGGTCGGCAGCTGATGAGGCCTAGTCCCATCCCGAGTGTAATTGCTAAAAATCGCTTCACCCTGAAATCTCTGCGCTTTCAGGAGTAAACTCCCTGGCTAACACTGAAATCTTTATGGGGTGAAATTTGAACGGTTGGTAGTGGTTTGGACCCACTTTCAGGCAAGGTTTCAGTGAAAAAGCGGCCCACCTGATCGTAAGCGATTACAACCGTGACTTCAGATCATTTATTCCACCTATTATTTCTAACGTGGTCTTTCCCTTTTCTGCCCGATCCCGTCGAAACGCCACTCTATCCTTTCTGCGCTGGGATCTAGGTCGCGTTTTCGCCACAGCAATTGCATTGGCACTTTCTGTCCCCTCACTCTTTGTCGTTGGCAGTGCCTTTATCGATGCCAGCGATGTATGGCGCCATTTAGTGAATACGGTGCTCAAAGACTATCTAATTAATTCCTGTTGGTTGATTTTGGGTGTGGGAACGGGCGTGGCTCTGATTGGGCTGAGTACGGCTTGGCTAATTAGTCTGTGTGATTTTCCCGGTCGAGCCCCACTTGCCGGTGCCTTGATTTTGCCTTTAGCAATGCCAGCTTATTTATTGGCTTACACCTACGGTAGCTTTCTCGATTTTTTCGGGCCGCTGCAAACTGGGTTACGACAGCTATTTGGCTGGCAATCTGCCCCAGATTATTGGTTTCCAGAAATTCGCTCTCTGGGCGGCGCAGCTCTGATGTTGATTTTGGTGCTTTATCCCTATGTTTTTATGCTGGCGCGAGTCGCATTTCAGCAACAGGCAAACTGTGCGTTAGAGGCAAGTCGTTCGTTGGGCTGTTCTCCCTGGCAGAGTTTTTGGCAAATTTCTTTGCCTCTAGCCAGACCCGCGATCGCGGCCGGTACCGCCTTAGCTCTAATGGAGACGCTGAGCGACTTCGGAACCGTCGAATATTTTGGTGTCAACACGTTTACTACCGGCATTTTCAAAGCTTGGTTTGATTTTGGGGAACCGGCAGCGGCGGCGCAGCTCGGGACTGCCCTGTTAGGGTTTATCGTTACTTTGATTCTTCTAGAGCAGTACTCTCGTCGCCAAGCTCGCTACTACCACACCACTAACCGTCAGCACTCCCCAAATCGCTACGTGCTCAATCCCATTCAGACGCTTTTCGCCTGGTGTATCTGTGGGCTCCCCCTTTTGCTCGCCTTGGTTTTGCCTTCCGCTTATTTACTCTGGCTTGCGATTACAAATAGCAAAGCCGATCCTCTGTATTGGGCTTTAACACGTCATTCCTTCACTCTCGCAGGTGTGACTGCGTTGTTTGCACTGACGACCGCATTGGTTTTAAGTTACTCGAAACGCCTGGCCTCTGGTCCCTTTTTAAATACCGCTGTCCACCTGGCAAGTCTGGGATATGCCATTCCCGGTGCCGTTATTGCGGTGGGCGTTTTACTGCCGGCCGGATATCTGGATCAAGGGCTGGCAAGGTTTCATCATCATTTGTGGGGAAGTCCCACAAGCTGGGTCGTCAGCGGGACTCTCAGCGTCCTAATTTTTGCCTATCTTGTTCGTTTTTTAGCAGTCGCACTGGGCTCTGTTGATACAGGGCTGACCAAAATCAAGCCCAGCCTAGATGAAGCGGCTCGAGGACTCGGAAAAACCCAGTGGCGACTGTTTCCCGAAGTTCATTTCCCGCTACTCCGGCAGGCATTGCTCAGCGCATTTTTATTGGTATTCGTAGACGTGACTAAAGAACTGCCCGCCACCTTAATCTTGCGTCCGTTCAACTTCGATACGTTAGCCGTTCGTCTTTATCAATATGCTTCCGATGAACGATTGGCTGCGGCTGCTCTGCCAGCTTTAACGATCGTGGCGTTGGGGCTTCTACCGGCCTGCTTGCTTGCGCTCAATACACAGACTGCTCCCGATAAATGATGACTCAGCCATTATGAGATGGGCGAACATACTTAAGGAAGAACCACGTGGGTTCATCTGTGATCGTACGGAGGAAATTCACAGAGTCGACTTGCATCAATTCAGCTTGACAATCGTATTGGCAAAATAGCAGTAATTCTATGGTCACTAGAGTTCTATCGTCAGACTGACGGCTGAGCCAGGACATTTGTGGACGATAAATTAAAAGCTAATTCTTAACAAAGTACGGCGTGGCTTTATAAAAATTTTACAGAGCCAATGCGATATTTTGTAGTTTCTATTAGCGAAGCGTCTATCCTTAGATGGAAGCCTCCTAAATGACCATTTGTCGCTAGTTGAGTTTAGTTGGTTGATTCCTATGACTGTGCCGACCGCCCCGATTTGTGCTCCTGCCAGTCGGTTGGGCAAGATTCTACTCCGCAAAAAACTACTCACCCCCGACCAGTTAGCTCATTTTCTCAATTTCCAGCAATCGGGGACTCGTCAGCCATTGGGGGAAATGCTCGTCAACGCCGGTTTGATCTCTCCCGAGCAATTAAACGAGGCATTACAAGAGCAACACTGGCGTCGTCAGGGCTACTGGGTAATCGACTAAATCGAGAATAGATTCTTTTTCTGTCGAGCCGGTTTATGCTTGGGAACTGATTTTTCAGGTGGAGCTCGTACTCAGTGCAAAACTCTTAAGTTTCAAGTGGCTCGAATTTAAACTTTCCCAAATCTTCGTTGGCGCTGTTGATACGCTAGCAACGCGGCATGCAGTTCAGAGCGGTCAAAATCGGGCCAAAGGGTCGACGTGACATAAATCTCCGCATAAGCCATCTGCCACAATAAAAAATTAGAAAGCCGGAGTTCGCCACTAGTGCGAATGAGCAGATCTGGATCACAGATATCTGCTGTGTATAACTGCTGAGCAAACAGAGATTCAGTGACATCCTCAGGCATAAGCTTGCCTGCAGCCACCAATTCTCCGAGCCGTTGGCAAGCCTGCACAATCTCTTGTCGCCCCCCATAATTAGTGGCGACTGTAAACTCGACTCCCCGATTGTTTGCGGTTTCAGTGACAGAATAAGCAATTTCTTCCTGCAAGGAAACGGGCAGTCTATCGAGTTCACCAATGAATCGAATTCGAACATCTTCCGCTTGCATCTCTCGCAACTCGCGCCGCAAGATGCGCTCAAAGAGTGTCATTAAAAATTCCACTTCCCCAAGGGGGCGCTGCCAATTCTCTGTGGAAAAAGCATAGGCAGTAAGTGCGGGAACGCCCCAGTCTTTGCAACAGCGCAATAAGTCTTTTAAGACGTCCACCCCTCTTTGATGTCCTGCAATGCGAGGTCGCCCCTGGCCTTTGGCCCATCGTCCATTGCCATCCATAATGACCGCAATGTGGCGCGGCAGTCGCTGCGGATCGAGATCGGACGGTAGCCGGAGCCATTCCCCTAACTTGGCAGTCATTTTTTCTCTTGCGATGTAGACGTGGGTAAACGGAGTAGCCGTTCGATTAAGTGCCAGCTCTGTTGACTTAACTGTCGACCAAAGCGACTGAGGTCAGAAGTGACGACTTCCCGATCGCTTTTAGACGAAAGGCGCTCTTCAAGCAATCCTTTCAGTTTACTGCTAGTGAGTGGCCGGTTGAGTATTCCTTGCTCTGCCAGAGAGATTGAACCAGTTTCTTCTGAGACAACCAGACACAAACAGCCTTCTACCCGTTCAGTGATTCCCATTGCCGCCCGGTGACGAGTTCCCAACTGCCGAGAAGCTGTGCGTTCGGACAACGGTAAAATAACGCCTGCCGAAATAATTCGCGAACCTCGCACAAAGACGGCACCATCATGAAGTAACGCATTGGTTTGAAAAATCGTTTGTAGGAGCTCTTTAGAAATTTCGGCATTGAGCAGGACTCCAGGCACTGAAAAATCCCGCTCATCAACGGGGCTATCGGTCTCGATTACGACTAATGCGCCCGTTCGATTTTGAGAAAGTTCTTTAATCGCTTCGACTAATGGCTCAATAACGCTGTCTGTTTTCGGTAAGGAGCGCCGAGAGGTGCTAAATAAGCGCAAGAGCTCTCCCCGACCTAATTGCTCTAAAAATCGTCTAAATTCAGCATGATATACAACGGCCATGGCGACGGCGGAGCCCAGCACCAACTTATCGAGGGCAAATGTCAGCAGTTCGAAGCCGAACCAGCGGCTGATTTGGGCAAACAGCATGAGGACAATAATGCCTCGCACCATCCACAGAGTTCGTCGCTCGCCGATAATTAGCAGCAGAGCATAGGCCAAGGCGAGCACCAGTATTAGGTCAGCTCCACTTAAGAGCCAACCCTGAAATATGCTTAAGTCCGAGAGCCAAGCCCGGCTTACACCCGAAAACCAATCCCGCATTGTTTTGAGGGGACCTAAAACTGTGGATAGCCATTATTGACGGACTCATGGCAAAAAATAGCCCATCAAGAAGAGATTGAAATTGCCTAATTGGCAGGAAGGAGACGACTCGGTAAACAATCGTAGCGGAGCAAATCCGCGTCAGTTTCCCGTTGCAGAATCAAATGAGATTCCCCTTCAACCAGCAGTAGGGCCGCTGGACGCGGTAGCCGATTGTAATTGGACGCCATACTGTAGTTGTAAGCCCCCGTTGCCATCACTATCAGCACGTCGCCCGATTCTGTCTTGGGCACTTCTGCTGCGGAAACGACGATATCTCCAGACTCACAATGTTTCCCAGCAACTGTCACCGTCTCGATTAGTGGAGCCGTTAATCTATTGGCGATCGCAACTCGATATTGGGATTGATAAGTAATCGGACGAGGATTATCGGACATGCCGCCATCGACAGAAAGATAGATGCGATCGAGTTCAGGAATTTCCTTGCGACTACCGACTGTGTAAGCTGTAATTCCTGCCGGTCCGACCAAGGAGCGCCCCGGCTCGGCAATGATTTTGGGCAAAGGGAGCTGGCGTTTATCGCAGGCAATTTTGACGCTCTCGCAAACTGTCCGTACCCACTCGGCAATACTTGGGGGATCATCCGCCTCAAGGTAGCGAATGCCCAAGCCTCCGCCGACATTTACTTCTGTGATGTTCAAACCATAGTCTCGGGCGGCAACAAGCCAGCCAATCATAACTTCGCCTAAGTCTTGATGAGGCTGCTGCTCAAAGATTTGGGAGCCGATGTGGGCATGCAATCCGGAGCAGTTAAGCGCAGGTTGCTCGGTGATGAATTGAAAGACATCACGCATTTGGTTGGGATCAAAGCCAAATTTACTATCTAGATGGCCCGTACGGATGTATTCGTGAGTGTGGCATTCAATTCCGGGGGTCAGTCGCAGCATAATCCGAACAGGCTGCTCTGGTGTCGCCAATTCAGCGAGTATTTTCAGCTCTAACCAGTTATCGACCACAACGGTGACCCGAGTTGCGATCGCAGACTGTAGCTCTTGACGTGACTTGTTGTTGCCATGAAAGTAAATGCGTGCTTCTGGATTTGGAATCTGAAGCTGTTCCAGAGCGGTCAGCGCAGTGAGTAGCTCCCCGCTGGAGACCACATCAAAGCCTAGTCCTTCCCGGGCGATAATTGCGCAAACGGCCAAGCAACTCCAGGCTTTAGAGGCGAAAATGACCTGACTTGAGCCCGGGTAATTGTCGACAAAAGCTGTGCGATATTGCTGACAAGCGGTACGTAGGGTTTGCTCATCTAATAAATACAGCGGAGAGCCATAGCGGGCAACTAGCTCCGCTACATCACAACCGCCCACCTCTAAATGACCTTGAGCATTCGCTTTCGCCGTAAGCGGCAGTAAGTTTTGGTTTGGCGAGAGGACTTCTGGATCGGGCAAATATCGCTGAGCACTGGCCGGGGAGTCAAGTACGGGCATAAATAGGGTCGTTACAGAAGAACTAAAAATTGCGGATGAAGAAAGTCTAGGCAGAGCCGGGCACCCTTAAAATTCAAACTCTCACCACTACTAACGGTCAATCGTTTAATTTCTAGGGAGACAATAGATTTGAGTTAAACTCGTCCCGTTGGGATGAAGCTAGCATGCCATCCTCCCAGTGTACGACGAAAGCATTGACATCTTTAGCTCTTGTTCTCTCCCCACTTCAAATCTCCCAAGTTCAAGCTGCGGTTGAACTGGATCAACGTTATTTAGGTGGATTGTGGCGGGAAGATGGTTATCAGCGCGAGGTGACCAGTCCCAACAGTCTGGTCGTCGGGATTATGAATTCTGAGCAAAATCAGCTCATAGGTTTGGGGTGTTGCTGGCACATCTTAGATGAAGCGCACATTACGCTATTGCTCATTGCGGCTGATTATCGGGGTCTTGGCTTAGGCAAACAGCTGTTAATTACTTTGCTTAAAGACGCTGTCAATCGAGGTCTTGAGCGAGCCACCCTGGAAGTTAGAGAAAGCAATAATGTCGCGATTGCACTTTATCAAAAATTGGGATTTACGATGGCAGGGAAGCGTCCCGGATATTATCAAGACCCGCCTGAATGCGCTCTGATTTTTTGGCGGAAGGAATTGAACACACCGGCATTTTCAGAACTTCTCGACAATTGTGAATGTCTTAATCATGGGCGCCTAAAAGCCGCCCACGTTGTCTTCACAATCAAAGGATTGCTCAATTAGACAATCGTGATCGTTAGTTAAATAAGTTTTCACAAGCGTTCGGCTAGCGCAATAAAAGGGCTGGTGAAAATGGATGAAAACCCCCCTTTTTCTAGCAATCTCCGCTGTAGAGTAGACAACATTCGCAAAGTTTGACTGTGCTAGAATCGCCAGTACAAAGGGCATGCAGTAGGTAGTAAAAGACATGTTTGAACGCTTTACAGAAAAAGCCATAAAAGTGATTATGCTCGCCCAAGAAGAAGCTCGCCGGCTGGGTCATAACTTTGTGGGCACCGAGCAGATCCTTCTGGGACTCATCGGCGAAGGAACCGGCGTTGCCGCGAAGGTTCTCAAATCGATGGGAGTCAACTTAAAAGATGCCCGGATTGAGGTTGAAAAAATTATCGGTCGTGGCTCTGGATTCGTTGCCGTTGAGATTCCATTTACGCCACGAGCAAAACGAGTTCTTGAGCTGTCTCTGGAAGAAGCGCGTCAACTTGGCCATAACTACATTGGAACAGAGCACCTACTGCTCGGTTTGATTCGCGAAGGCGAAGGCGTCGCTGCGCGAGTTCTGGAAAATTTAGGTGTCGAATTACCCAAGGTTCGGACTCACGTTATTCGCATGTTGGGTGAAACGGCAGAAGTGGCTGCCGGTTCCGGCAGTACGGGTCGCACAAAGACCCCAACCCTCGATGAGTTTGGCTCTAACCTGACTCAAATGGCAGGGGAAGGGAAGCTCGACCCGGTGGTGGGTCGTCTCAAAGAAATTGAACGGGTGATTCAAATCCTCGGTCGTCGGACTAAAAATAATCCGGTTTTGATTGGTGAGCCAGGGGTGGGGAAAACTGCGATCGCAGAAGGTCTCGCTCAGCGGATTGCGACGAAAGATATTCCCGACATTCTGGAAGAGAAGCGGGTCGTCACGCTAGATATTGGTTTGTTGGTCGCTGGCACCAAGTACCGGGGCGAATTTGAAGAACGCCTGAAAAAGATCATGGATGAAATTCGTCAGGCAGGTAACGTGATCCTCGTGATTGACGAAGTCCATACGCTTATTGGTGCAGGTGCGGCAGAAGGTGCTATTGATGCGGCCAATATTCTTAAGCCAGCTCTAGCTCGTGGAGAGCTTCAGTGTATTGGTGCGACGACTCTGGATGAGTATCGTAAGCACATTGAGCGAGATGCGGCCTTGGAGCGGCGTTTCCAACCCGTAATGGTCGGGGAACCTTCTGTCGAGGAAACCGTGGAGATTCTCTTTGGCTTGCGTGAGCGTTATGAGCAGCACCACAAACTTAAAATTTTGGATGAGGCATTAGATGCTGCCGCCAAGCTGTCTGATCGCTACATTTCCGATCGTTTCTTACCAGATAAAGCGATTGACCTTATTGACGAAGCTGGCTCACGGGTGCGCTTATTGAATTCCCAACTGCCGCCAGCCGCGAAAGAATTAGATAAAGAGCTGCGTCAGATTCTTAAAGATAAAGATGATGCAGTCCGCTCTCAGGATTTCGATAAAGCTGGCGAACTTCGTGATCGCGAAATGGCGATCAAAGAGCAAATTCGTGCGATTGCCTCCTCTAAAAATGGCGATGATAGTGAGTCGGAGCCCTTTGTGGATGCAGAAGAGATCGCTTATATTGTCTCCTCCTGGACTGGGGTTCCGGTTAACAAGCTTACGGAAACAGAATCTGAAAAGCTTCTCAATATGGAAGAGACGCTGCACCAACGTCTAATTGGTCAAGAAGACGCGGTGAAAGCAGTCAGCCGGGCCATTCGTCGAGCACGAGTCGGCTTGAAAAACCCAAACCGTCCCATTGCAAGCTTTGTGTTCTCTGGACCGACGGGGGTTGGTAAAACAGAGTTGACCAAAGCGTTGGCGGCTTATTTCTTCGGTTCTGAAGAAGCCATGATTCGCTTGGATATGTCTGAATTCATGGAGCGGCATACCGTTTCTAAGTTGATTGGGTCTCCTCCGGGCTACGTCGGCTACAACGAAGGTGGTCAGCTCACTGAGGCTGTTCGTCGTCGTCCTTATACGGTCGTGCTTTTCGATGAGATTGAGAAAGCTCATCCAGACGTCTTCAACATGCTCCTGCAAATCTTGGAAGATGGTCGCTTGACTGATGCCAAGGGTCGGACAGTAGACTTTAAGAACACGCTGTTGATTATGACTTCCAACATTGGTTCTAAGGTCATTGAGAAAGGTGGCGGTGGTCTTGGCTTTGAGTTCTCGGATGATAAAGAGGATGCGCAATACAACCGCATTCGCTCTTTGGTCAACGAGGAACTGAAGCAATACTTCCGGCCGGAATTCTTGAATCGTCTGGACGAAATTATTGTATTCCGTCAGCTAAATAAGCAGGAAGTTACCGAAATTGCGGATATTTTGCTCAAAGAAGTCTTTGGGCGTCTGACCGAGCAAGAGATTACACTGAATGTTACGCCTAAGTTCAAGGAGCGTTTGGTCGAAGAGGGCTATAACCCTGCTTACGGCGCTCGTCCTTTACGTCGTGCGATTATGCGCCTGTTAGAAGACGTTTTGGCAGAAGAAATTTTGTCAGGTCGTATTCGTGGTGGTGAAGTCGCAGTTGCCGATATTGATGAGGACGGCAAAGTGAAGGTGCTAAAGGGTGAACTGGAAGAGCAACGGGAATTACTGCCGCAAGGAGCTGATTAAAACTCGTTTAATTGCGCTGGTGTCACCAACTTCTCG
>JBCDHF010000057.1:0-15017 GCA_038750375.1 Cyanobacteria bacterium P01_H01_bin.15 | reverse complement strand
GAAACTCAACCCCTAGCCACATCTCAAACCGAAGACGCACTTTATCAAAAAAGATTGTCTCGCGATCGTGATAACAGAGACGGCAGGCTGTGGCTGGATGTAGAGTATCGAGTAGCAACAGGAAACTGATGACAGTGGGGACTGTCTCAGCTATCAGCTTTACCCCCTCGCTAACCAAATGAGCCTCAAAATGCTCTAGAAATTCCATGAGCTTAATCTTGTACAAATGCCAAGTATTTAGTCTGAGTCTTTCTCTAGGCACAACCTTATCTGAGCTGTCCTCATAGCAACACTCCTCAGATAGCCCTTATTTCGTTAACTAGTTTACGCGGGCACAGGCCTATCGAATTGGACAGGCCTCCTCTAGCATTCAAACTAGAGCTTTATGGTACCGTTTCGTAGGGCATTGACTACAACAGTAGTGCGATCACGAGCATTCAGCTTGCGCAGTAAATTATTGACGTGGAAACGGACGGTATTTTCGCTAATTGTTAACTCCAAGGCGATAGCCTTGTTACTCTTCCCATTCCCCAATAGCTTCAGCACATCCAGCTCGCGATCGCTTAGAGAAGGTCGCTCGGTGCGGGCAGCTAGTTTCTCCCCAATTGCCCGCGGGATGTAGCGGCTGCCTTCACTCACGATTTGGATAACTTCAACCAGCTCCTCGCAAGGGGTCTCTTTGAGCAAATAGGCTTTTGCTCCAGCTCGCAAGCCTTGATAAATATCTTCGTCGGTATCATAAATGGTGAGCATAATGATGCAAGCGTCGGGATACTCAGACCGAATTGTCCTGATGGCCTCAACACCCCCCATCTCAGGCATGCGTAGATCGAGCAGAGCAATGTCGGGCTCGTGTTTGCGGAACAACTCGATCGCTTCTCGCCCATTGCTAGCTTCTCCAACAACAGTCATGTTCGCATGAGCATTTAAGACGGCCACTAGACCTTCGCGGACGATTGGATGATCGTCTGCAATCACGATACGGATAATCTTCGTTGAGGGCTCGGCGGCTTGAATCATGATGGGTCTGGATTAGGGAGTTGAGATTAAAGTGAAGGCATACGAACGGGAACCGTAGCACACTTAATTTGAACTGTTGTGCCTTTCCCTTTAGTGCTGGTGAGTTTAAATTCTGCGCCCAAACGATCACACCGCTGCTGGATTCCAGCCAGGCCAAAACCACCGATCGGCATGTCAGGATCGAAGCCACAACCCTTGTCTTGAATCGTCAAGCTGATCTGAAAGGGCTCATAGGTCAGATGCACGGTAAGTGTGGTTGTCTGCGCGTGGCGCACGACATTATTGATGCTTTCCTGGGCAATGCGCAATAGATTCAGCCCCAGGTCGGGCTCAATGAGATAGGGCTCGCCCTGGACTATAATGTTTGCTTGTACAGGATCGTAGGCTGTGAGCTGCTGGCTGACCTCGGAGATAGTTGCGGCTAGGTCTTGATATTGACGGCCGTCTTCACACAGCGTCCACACTGAGCGGCGGGCTTCAGCCAGACCTTCTTTGGCCAGATCTCTGGCGGTCATCATGTGTTTCATGCTTTCAGCTGGGTTGAGTGGACTGAAGAACTTAGCCGCCTGCAGTTGAATGACAATACCTCCTAGAGTTTGAGCTAAGGTATCGTGAATATCGCGGGCAACACGGTTGCGCTCTTCAAAGAGAACTGACTGTTTGACTTCCTCCAACAGTTGGCTGAGCTGGATCGCTAAGGTTGCTTGTTGCGCCAAAGCTTTCGCTAATGACAGTTCTTCCGCGGTAAAACTGGTGGGTTGGGTTGAACCTAATGCGAGATATCCGATAGGAGTCTCGCCCAGGGTCAACAGAATATTGATGACGACCTGGAGCTGCAACTGACGAGCTTGATAGTTGTAGCTGTCCTGTAAATAAACGAGATCGTCTGCAGCATTGAGGTTGACCATCAGTGGCTGCTGAGTTTGCAGCCACTGGTCCCAGTTGGGGATGTCGTCAATAGATAGATTGAGATATGCTTCGGGCGCAATAACTTCTGAGCGGTACTTGATTTGACCGTTCAGCACCTGCAGCTCAAGCGGTAGGGTTTGAGCTTGGGCGTCGTATAATCGCAGGGCCGCAAAATCCAGGTCGAGCTGTTGGGTGATTTCTAGCAGGACGTAGCCTAGGAACGGGTTTAAATCTGGGTTCGCTGCGAGTCGATTCAGACTCTTTTTCAGGGTCTGGTTGGTTTTGTCTAGCTCGACTGCTCGCACTTGTTCTACCTGCAGCATTGCCAGCTGAGTACGATCTCGCTGAATTGCGCTCCCGATACAAGCAGCAACAGTTTTCAAAACCGCTAGCTCAGACAGATCGCGATGTTTGGCATTGCGGCAATCATCGATTCCAAGAGATCCCCAAAGCCTCCCCTCCACAAGGATAGGTACTCCATGAAGCGCTTTCACACCAATCGCTGCTTGTCCACTGCGAAAGGGTTCGGGAAGTTCCTCTAGCAAGTAACTAATACTTTGCATTCTAGAAAAATCTTCAAGAATAAATTCAAGCGCCTCAAAGGTTCCTAGGCATTGCTCGGAATGTAGTTGAGAGACTGTATGAGCTGAGTGCCACTCGTACAATATTTCCCAACCGATTTTTGATGGATCTACTGCATCATTGAAATGTTCAAATTCGAGAACTGCAATACGGTCGGTATCCAAGCTTTCACCAATCGACTGCAAAGCGCTGTTCACAGCTGCATTCAAGTCATCTCTGGTAAGTAAGTTGTTGGCCACCTCCGCAGTTACTCGTAGAATGCGATCCCGCGCCTGCAAGTTCCCAATTGCTTGTTGGAGCTCGGTGTTGAATTGTTCAAGTTCCAGTGCTCGCACCTCTTCTGCCTGCAATATTGCTTTTTGGTTACGATCGCGTTGAATTACGCCACCAATACAGGCCGCAGCGGTCTTCAATACTGCAACTGTGGATGGACTAATCTGTCTTGCCTCTTGACAATAATCGAACGCAATGACGCCCCAAAATTCTTCCCCTAACCAAATTGGAACTGAATAGCTCGACTGAATATTTAGTGCCTTGAAGGTACTCCGAATCGGCTCCGGCCATTCATCGACTAACCCTCCGAAACCATCGTTCTGAAGATATTGCTCAACAAATGATTTACTTAAGCCTTCATGGTTGGGATGAGAGATCTGCTGCAGCGTACCAGATGAAGCCCACTCGTAAACAATCTTATAGTCGGGTAATTCTGTTGAGGGTTGGCCACAGTTTTCTAGCACGTTGATGCGGTCGCATCCTATCCTTTCTCCAAGCATTTGCAGCGCTATGGAAATAACCTGTTCGAGGTCGTTGCTAGAGCTGTCCAAGAGATTCTTGGTCACTTCCGCGACGGTAGTAAGCAACAGATCTCGCGCCTGTAAGTTCTCAAGGGCTTGTTGAAGTTTGTCATTTACCCTTTCTAGTTCATGAGCCCTCTTTTGCTCGGCCTGCAAAATTTCTATTTGGGTGCGATCGCGCTGAATCGCGCTCCCAATAAAGGCTGCTGCCGTTCTCAGTACAGTCAAGTCTGCCGGGTCACGGCGCTTCGCTTCCCGGCAATCGTCAATGCCAAGATTTCCCCAATGTCGCCCGGCAACAAAAATAGGAACCGTATGGTAGGACTTCACCCCAATCGCCGCCTGCCCACTGCGAAAAGGTTCCGGCATCTCTTCTAGTAGACGACTGAGACTTTGACCGCTAGCAAAATGTTCGAGCCAGGATTCTATACCCGTGTGATCGCCCTGCCAGTGCTCGGGGTGTAAGCGTTGAGAAACGGCATGGGATGAATGCCATTCATTTAAGATGCGCCATCTTACTTGAGATGGATTCGACGAAGCATCATGGGCTTCAATTTCAATCACATTAACCCGATCTGCCTCTAAACATTCACCAATAGTTTGCAGCGCCCTATTAACAGCTTCGTCAAGGTTTTCGGCGATCAGTAGCGCGTTTGCTGCTGTCGCGGTGACTTCCAGGATGAGCTCGCGACCTTGCAGCACCCGGTTATGTTCCGCTAGCTCTGCCGAACGTGCTTGTTCCAACTGCAACATTACTTTTTGGGTGCAATCGCGATCAATGGAAGCAGCAATACTATCGGCAGCAGTCTGTAGAATGGCGATTTCGGCCTCGCCGTAGAGGCGAGGCTCCCCACAATTTTCGAAGCCAATCTCACCAGAAAATCCTTCTGTAGTGATGATGGGTACGTAGAGCACTGAAGTGATTGCTTGAGCTTGCAAGAGACTTCTCGTAGGCTCTTCTTGTTCGTCTGCGAGATAATTCAGCACCTCACCACGTGCTAGTCTCGCTAAATCATCGCCAAAATCTTCCCAGTACAAAACCGGAACGGCCTCTGTCCAATCGAGTGTAGTTGCACTCTGCCACTCAGATAGCACCTCCCTCCGAGTCCTCCCCGACTCAGGCTCGCTTTTCGCGGTAATGAAGCAGCAGCGATCGCTTCCCGCCGCCTCCCCCAATAGCCGCACCACATCTGGCAGGATCTGGGTATAGTTAGGTGCTCGCAGCAGTAAATTGGCTACTTGTGTAACGCTAGAAAGCAGCCGGTTTTTTTCTTGAGCAGCGCGATCTCGTTTTGCCTGCACCTCTGCTTGTGCTTCCAACAGATCGGTCACCGACCGTGACATTTCAACAATTTCCTGGACTTCCCCACGCTCGTTCCTAATCGGAAAGTAATGCCCCTGTCCGGGGATATACCTTGCTGAAACCTCTTCTCCGAAGAGAGGGCTCAAATTGTAAAAGTTGGTTGGGGGCTCGATTACCGTCTCGCCTGCTAAAACCCTCAGCATGTAGGAGCGCTTACCATTCGCTTCCAGTCTTGGATCTGTAAACAGATTAAAGCCAGATCGTTGCAAGTCCCCGATCTTAAAACCAAATTGTTTCTCAAAAGCAGCATTGGCTTCTGTGAGTTGACCATCAGGGCTAGCAAAAATGATGCTAATCGGTAAATTTTCAATCACCTGCCGATATCGCGCTTCCGAGCGGGCAACTCGCTCGTAGTCTTTCTGGAGATCTGCGAGTTGCCCTTCCAAGCCCTGGCACTGGGCTGCTAAACGCTCATTTTCTCCTTGAAGCTGCTCGGGTGAATGGCCCATAAGTAGATACCAAAATTGACCACATAGTTGAACGAAAAAAACTCAAAAAGTATGTTTGAGCGGTATAGAACTCCCAGTATTCTCGATCAGGTAATCATGACGTGAGATAGATACCATTGGTTGAACAGCTCTGAGGTGAGAGTCGTCCTGATTTAGTGGACAATTCAGTTCAGCTGCTAAAGCTTACTGTTCGAACTCAACTGGAGCTTGAGAACCAAAGTACAATAGTCGGCGTTGACGATTGTAAAATACTTCGATAAAGTTGGAGGCTTTTCGCCGGATTAGCTCAGGGTTGAGATAATGGGTCAGATAAACAAAGCTCCGTTTTCAAGTTAGCGAAGAAACTTCACACCCCAGCATCATCACAGCAATTGGACCGCACTCGTCGACGACTACACCCAGCAGTCGACCCAGAAGGAAACGAATTGGCGATCCTTCTTGATTCAAGACAGTAGCTCAGGCGCTATCGTTTTCGTTTTCGCGAGTCGATGCATAGAAATCCGTGTGTGTCATATGGTACTATATGGCGATGACCACGCCTTTGACAATTTTCCGGAAAGTGCAGCGGGAACATTCGAGTTTCGCCATGGCCCCTTCAAGGTTGTCGTCTTTTCTCTATCTTTACATCCTTAAAATTACCAATCAGTAAACGCATTGCACGGAGGACATAATCTTTCCAATTATCTGAAGTGTTTGGGAAGATTAGCGTGTATAGCATAATGCCACTCATTGCATCAAAAACCAGGTCGGGATCTAAATCATTTGAAATCTCACCCCTTGATTTTGCCCGTTCTACAACCACAGAGAAGGCTCTCCGCCTTGGCTCAAGATACTTGTCCCAATAAATGCTGGCAAACTTAGAATTGCTTGATGCACTACTGACAATCATTGCAACAGACTTTCTTCCCAAAGGAGTTAGAGTAATTCTTTCGGCATCATCGATTAATGAATGAATGTCTTTCCAAAAACTTCCCCGGTCAGGAATCGAGACCTCCTCTCTGATACTTTCAATAGCATCAGCGACCAATTCTTCCTTAGTACTATAGCGTCGATAGATAGTCGTTTTTCCTACCTGAGCACGAGCAGCAATCGCCTCAATACTCATTGCATCAAAACCCACTTCTCCTAATAACTGTACAGTTGCTAAGAGCATAGCTTTATGGGACTTTACGCTTCGAGGTCTTCCAGAAGCTGGTTTCTTGACATCATTCATAAATTGGCTATACTTACGATACGAGTGCGTTTCGTAATAAATAAGGATGAATCGAATCCCTAAGTATATTGACAAAAATAGTACTCAGACCCTTTCAGAAGGGCTTGCAGAGTATTATTCTTTCAATTCACATATTACGGACCCTACCACACAGCCTTTAGAATTTGCGAGAATTCTTCGAGCGCATGATGTTGGTCACGTAATTTACGGCTGCGATACCGGAATGTACGATGAGCTTAAAATATTACCTCTGTTTTGGTGGACCAGTGAATGTACGTTCCAAGAATATCTAAGGATGAAAAATTCTCCTGCTGTCGATGTCATGTATGAAGATATGATTAAAATCAAAGGAGAGTTGTGGCTCTATCTCTCGATTTTAAGGGTGCTCCCTGGGGTAATCCTGGAGCTGATACCAATCTGGTTCAAAACTCGAAATCGCAAGAAACTGTTGCCATTTCTCGATTTTGAGCCATTACTTAATCGTTCTCTCTTTGAAATTCGGCAAGAGTTTTGTTTATTGCCATTCATGAAGTAGATGGATAGATCTCTTGCAACAATCTAATAAAGGGAACCAAAAAGAAGATTGAAGGTGCTAGCATTAAATCTTAGGCAACAGAGTGACTCCTGATGTCGTTAGCTCAGACCGTAAGCATGAGCAATAGCCAGGTGCCCGAATCATATAGAATCTCTTGAGTTCAGAGACGTTTCCATTGAACCGAAAATCTCCGTCAGCGGGTGAATGTTCTAGCGGCACACCACCAGTCTTTTCTTGTGGTGTTATCCGTAATTCAGCAGGGCGAGCAGCAGTATAGTGGGGGGCATCCACGGGGGCAACTTAATTCAGACCGTCGCAGCCTCCCCCGTCCCCAATGTCTCCGTTGTCGCCAACTGTCACTGATGCGCTTGATCCAGAAAAATTCCTCGCCGACTTCGATATCCTTGACCCCCCCCTGGACTTTCTCAATTCTGACGTTGGCTTCTAGGAGCGCCGCCAATACAGCAATTCCTCCTTTTACATCAGCCTGGTTAGCTTCGCCGACAAAACAATTGTGCACTAGTCCCAGACTATCCGCTGGAACATGACGCTTTCGCCATTTAGTACATTTGCGCCGATGTATTCCTTGCTCTAACCCTTTTTTTCGAGCGTCCTCAAGGATTGGCTTTCCACGATCGCTAAGCTCAGTTATTCATCTCGGCTGTTGGATTTTTTCCAGTTGCACCAGCCAGTAATTAATTCGTTCCCAAACACCCGTTGTAGCCCAGTATTGATAGTAATCATAGACGGTGGTCCAGCATGGCAAATCATGAGACATTGCTCGCTATTTCATCTCATGATCTACTCGATAGAAGATCGCATTCAGAATTGATCTGTTATGTACTGTTGGCGGGCGACCGATGCCTCCATGAACTGGAATCAGCGGTTTGATTAATTCGTATTCATCATGAGTTAAATATGATGGGTAGCCCCGGCGGTTCAACTGCTGGATTCTCTGCCTACTTTCTTTTTCTTTCACCTCTTTATTTTTCTTTATGAACACTCTCTTCTTGTCAAAAAGGCTAACTTAATCGTCAGACGGTTCCGGCTAGCGATTTTCGGTAAGGGCATTTTTGATAGTTTTTGCGATCGCAGAATTTTCAATAGCCCGAAAGCGCTTAAAAGTCCAAATCATCCACAGGCCCACTACGTGCGAGGAAACGGCCCAATTCGGGGAGTACCGGACAGGGCTTTTTGGACTGAAGATTACTTTCACGATCGCCACTGAAACCGCCCCAAGAAAACGGTGCTTCTTGGGCTGCGGCTAGCCAAAGTAGTCGTTTTGGACGAGTCATCGCAACATAGAGCAGCCGGTATTCTTCCGCTTTTTTTAGCAGTTCCGCCGAGCGCCAGGCTTGCAACGGTTCTGGAATATGGGGTGGAGTTTGTCCTTGATATTGTTGATGAAGGGCACTTCGGATTTGAGCACGAGCTACTTCGCCGAGGGTGTAGTCGCCTAAAAACTGTGCCGCCGTGGGCACTCGGGCACTACCAGGAATCGTATCTTCTTGCAGAAATGGGATAAATCCATAGTCCCAATCTAAGCCCTTTGCTTTATGCATGGTAATGATCGTGACCTGTCCGGGGCGGCTATATTTGTCATCGCTATCTTCTTCAACGGCTTTGAATTGTTCAGAATTGATCAGATCTTGCAAAGACGCGATCGCAAAACCGAGTTCCCCGCCCCGACCCACTTCCAGGATTAAGCGATCCGCCAGTTTTTGAGCTGTTGCCAGCTCCGAGCCATCGTATTGCAATGCCATCCCAAGAAAGCTGAGCAGTTGATAATAGGGCAGCGCAATTTTGGCTTGGAGGAGACTATTGCAGAAATGACGGGCTTTTTCCGCGTTAGGAGAGAGGGGGGCAGCGAGGGGGGACGGATAGAGAAACTGTTCTGGAAAGGCAGCAACGGTTGTGAGATTTTGAGCCGGAATGAGTTGACGCTCGATGAGAACATTTAAGGCATTTTTGAGATAGTCAGGGGAGTGGGGACGTTCGACAAACTGCAACAACGCCAACATCTCTTGCGGCACCCGCGAATGTCTCTCTGCTTCACCGACTTCATAGACTTCAATTCCGCGATCACATAATTTTTCCAGATGCTTGGCGACAAACCGACCTTGATTATTTGTCCGGACCAAAACAACCGCGCTGTGCTCAGGGGTTTCGGTGAGTAAAATACCAATGCGATCGCAAATAAGTTTGACGGTGTCAAAAACGGTAGGTGGGTAAACCACTTCTACGCCTTGCCCGGTCGGTGTCGGGTTGGCGTCGGGTTGTGGGTCATCGGGGGGAACGGCGACGATAGCCTGAACCCGAAAAGAATCTACGGCCGGTCGTTTGGTTTTTCGTTCCCATTGTTGTGCCACCCATTGCAAGATAAAGTTCGACGCAGCCAGAATCCGCTGTGTGCTTCGACCGGCTTGGTTCATTGTGGTGAGGCGATTTTGGGCTTGGCAGGTTTGGCAAAACCAGTTGAAGTAGAGCGGATCGGCCGGGGTAAACGTGGAATTAATGGCTTGATTCGGGTCGCCCACGCGGACTAGGTTCGGGGGACATTCTGGATCAGCAGGATCTCCCGCCAAGGTTGTAATTAACCGTTCTTGTAGGGGACTAGAATCTTGGGCTTCGTCTTCGAAAACGGCAAACACTTGACTCTGCCATTGTTGACGAATAGAGGACTCATCCAACACCCGTAATGCCGCCAAAATCATGTCGTCGTAGTCGATTAACTCTTGCGATCGCAGTTGCATAGCGTAACGTTCATACAGTCCGGCTGCGATACGCAGAATGCCATAATGATCGTGGGTTTGCCGACTCATTTCCCAAAGGTCAGCAGGAGTGAGCCCAGAACTTTTCGCTTCGCGGATTACAGTATGAGCCAGACTGGGCAGGATTTCGCTCCGCAGAACCGTTTGACGCCCGAGACGGCCCGCTTCTTCTCCGTCAAAGTTAGTGCCTTCGACTAATCGGAAAAAAGACTGGCGCTCATCACTAATCCATTCTTCAACAGCTACTTTCAGCAACCGGTGAGATTGATTCGGGGTAATCAGTTTACTGGCTTGCAAATCGAGACCAGACAACGCAGGGTATCGACTCGCAATGTTGAGAGCGAGACCGTGAAGTGTTTGAACCGTAAATCCTCCACTTGGCAGTTGAAGCGATCGCAATTGGGCACGAACTTTATTTTTAATGGCAGCAGCAGCGGAACGAGTATAAGTAACGATAACGAGCTGTTTGCGGGCATGGAGCTGAAACCGGGCAATGGCTAACGCTGCCGCGATCGCTAAACTATGGGATTTACCTGCTCCAGGAACAGCCGAGACTGCCAGCGGTCCACCATGCCAATCAGCAAGTGCTTTTTGCCCAGAACGGAGACTGTCTCGGAGATTTTCAAATTCGGTAGCGAGGATAGCTGGTCGACCCATACAGATTCCTAGCGATAGGTTCACGGTCCATTTATAGCAGTCGCAACTTTCTTCCTATTGGCGCCTGCGTACCAGAACGCTCTACAGTTAGAAACTCAAAATCAGAAGTGTTCCAAGCGTTCTAGCAAAAGTAAGAAATTTCTCCGTTCGGCTGTGGTTAGTTGAAATGATTTTGCAATGGCTACAAGTTTGCGGATTCAAACTGAGCCGACGTAGTTACAGCGCTGTTACCAACTGTTGCACTCATTACACGGGCTGAGTTCATTTCATTTTGCCGGGCTAATCGAGATTTGCACATCGAACAGACGGTTGCAGGAGATGTTGTCATGATGCCGCCCGCTTTTTCCGATGCAAGTAATCGCAATTTTAATCTAGCCGTGCAGCTTTGTATATGCCGAGGCAAGTGATGATCTGTTCATAAGATTGACTGTGGCCGGTAAATTGCAGCGGTGATGCCATGCAAGCAACTTCTTCAATCAATTCCGCTGTTTTAAGATTGGGCATCGCAACATAACGACGTTGAACTCAACACGCGATGGGCGATAGTCATCTTCTTTCGGCAATACTGAGGGAGTCATAAAGGGGTTGCAGAGATGCTTGTCCCAGTTGGGAGTGTTTAACGAGAGCTGAATTGATTTTCACGTCACAGCTTCTACTCAAGGGCTTGAGGTATTTTAGCTGTGAGCGGCTTTGTTTCACAAATAAAGCCAGTCATATCAAGGTTTTTGGCGATTTAAAACCCATAAAAACCTCGAATTTCACTTTTTCAAATCCTGAAACCCTTATATAGCGAAGATTATTCATGCAACAAAGCCGCTATGAGCTACTAAATTGCAGAAATGTTCAGTTAGCTCCCAGCTTTGTGAGTAATTTGTAAGCGCCTTTATTTCGGATCCGCTTTGGCACAATTTAAGGTGCGGGCAATCGCGTCGACAGTGTAGTCTCGGGTCGCATCTTTTTCAGGGGCAAACTTATCGCCTTCTTCATTGATGGGAGATGCCACGCGGCAGTAGGCGGACATTTGTAGAGTGAGTTCTTCTTCATATCCCGCAACGTCGGTAAATTCGATGGGGTCTTCGTTGAAGGTCAGAGCGGGGGATTCCTTACCAAGCTTGATTTCCAGTAAGCCCGCGCTACGGCGTAAAAAAACGACGGGTTCGGCCCGTTTGATGGGATCTTCTGGACGGAAGTTACCGGTAGCGCTGCCTCTAGGGAATAGGTTCCATTGAGCCCATGCGATTTTCTCGGCACTCCAGCGATCGGTCGGGACATCGAGAAAATTGCGAACGGAGCGACTGGGGTTTTCTTTTAAATCGACAGGAGAAACCGAGGAGATGGCGTCAACGATAATCGAGACTGCCTGTTCGCGAGTGACGGTTTCATCGGGGCGGAAGGTGCCGTCTGGAAAGCCGGAAACAATATTTTCTGCTGCCGCTTCTTTGATTTCTGCTTCGTAGGGGTTGCCTGAAATATCGCTAAATTGGGCTCTGGCAATACCGGGGAAGAGGGTTGCGATCGCGAAACTCAGAATGCTGGCACGAAAGAATAGTTTCATTGTTTATGACCATATCGATATTGTGACTTTAACGGCATTAGGCCCGACTATCTGTTAAATGATGATGAATATAGTGAGAGTTGAGACGGCACAAGACAGGGACATTTATCGAGTTCTATCGCTTGCAAGGATTTTGCTTTGTCGATGTCCTTTAAGGGGATTTCTCAACTTATTTGGCGATCTCATTCAATTTTTACCGCTTCAATCCCACTAATCTTTATACCCTCCGAATCAACCTGAATTATCTGCTCTCCGACGTTGAGGGTCCAGTTAGCCCCCTGCTGATCGACTTTGACTGTCGGGGGTGAAGTTGTTTGTACCGTCATCAGCACCAAATACTCATTGCTTCCCTTGGCTTTAATCACGCCACCTGTTGCCGTTGCTTTATACTCCAGGGTTACTGTACTCGGCTCAACAAAATATCCGTGAAGGCTTGCTCCATTTTTACCTTGAATGCTAAAAGCACGCTCCTCCAGGCTGACTTCTCCGGATGTATGCATTAACCATGTTTTGCCGGAAAATACGTTTTTAGAGACATCTTCAGTAAAGGAGTCATGGATAATGACTAATCCTGGGACTCCTGCTTTTCCGCTGTAGTCTACTCCGAACGAGCGTTGCCAGTGCAATTCCTTTGTCTGCTGTCCCCTGCTGATCACCTGTTTGGCCTGCATCGTGACAATTCCTGAACCATCATCGCTCAATGAAACACTTGTTGGCTGCCCTATTTTCCAAGGTGTTGCATGAGGTATATATATCGAGTTCTCGTTTTGCCAGTCTTGATCTCTCGGTCCAGCGATCGCCCAGCGATTGCCTAGTCCCCAGAGCCGAAAGCTGCCCACCTCCGGAAACGACCAAACCTTATTTAAGGTCAGACGTTTGGTGTAGATGCTGGCAACAAAATCGTTTTCGTCCTGCCAGCGGTTGCGAAAAGTGAAAAAGCCGTGATGACGATCGATTGTAACTTTTTCCCATAGCGAATCTGGATTTTGGGCAGACCGATCGAGGGGGTAGTGGACAAAAGCATAAATTGCGCCGTGGGGTAATTGGATGGATTTAAGGTGGCTTGTGGGATCATGGAGTCTATTTTCATAAAACCACAAAAGCCCCGGTAAGTCGTCATGGGAGACTAATCCTAAACCTAGATCAAAAAAAGTTTGACTTGGGCTAATGCGATGTCGACCGAATGTTGGAATTGCCAATGTTGAACCTTGCGGTATAAACCGAGAAATATAGAACGGCAGGATATTTTCTGCCCCAGATCCGGAAATCCAGTCTTCATTACTAAGCTGACGGGTTGCATGCAAAAACGGCATGAAACTAAGCTTCCAGGGTTCGACTGTATAATGATCGCCTTCAATGCCCAATCCTTGATCACCGATAGCATGGGTCATATAGCGTTGTAGACTGCGTGTGGCGGTATTGTATAAGAGCCAGCGTTGCTCGGGGTGGCAGCAGAATTTATCTTGGTGTTGATAGTCCGGCGGTTCGTGCTCGATCGCAAGCAATGCTAGTGCTGCCGCGCTACGGGTTCGAACGCTCCAGTTGCTCCATGCCCTACCGTTCCACCCTTTGCTGGCGGAATTACCTTTGACTAATTGGGTTGCCTGTTGTCCGAGCCATTGGGTAACGGTTTTGACGTGGTCAGGCTCCCAAAATTCATAGCACAGGTCGAAGGCTAACGCGGTACCGGCGACAATAGGGGCTTGTTCCAGCAGTCTGGGTTGCTTTGCCCGCATTGCCATTTGCGTTAGGCTCCAGCCTGTTTCAGCGTTGCTCTTATCGCGGTTTAGCTGCGCCAGAAAGCATTGACCCGCTGCGTGGTAAGCCACTGTGGGGACATAACCGTCAACTGAGGGGTGTGTTTGCAAAATTGCGTTGAGTTCGGATAATATTTCTTGTCCGATGGAGGTTGATGCTTTTTGTTGAAGAGCAGGGAGATCTTCTGCTGGAAATATGAGTCTAGGGTGATTGAGCCGGGTTTTGCGGGATATTTGTTGAGATTTCACTATGCGCGGCCAGCGTGGATCTGTTCTGCCCTGAACAGATCCCTGTAAGCGGCGGCCGTTCAGCTGTCCTCGGTAGTTCCCCACTATTTTGTTGTCTTTTTCGACAAGGGTAACTCGATATTTTCCTCGCCAGCGCTCTGTTTGCCAGGGGTGAGGATAGACGGTGAACTCTGCTCGGAATTTTGATTCTGCGCCCGTTTGCTGCGCAATCAATGTTCCGGGGTGCTCGACTTCCAGGTTGAATCTTGGGGAATAGCCCCAGATTTGGGGCTGACATTGATTGTTTTCACAAACTAAATCCAGAGTTAAGTCGTGGAATTCTGGCTTCTGGTCTTTGCTCGGTTTCCAAATGCCTCGTGCTAGAGTCAGTTGAACATTTCCGTCAAGCCGCAGGGGTTCAAACTCCGCATACTGAGCCTGTGAGCTTTTGAGCGAGAGGGTTCCCAGCAAGATGCCTAGCAGAAGAGGTATGCGAACTAGAGGGAATTTGGACATTGCGGAAAACACTCTAGATCGGTAGTATCACTTTTTTCAGATTCCCTATGATATCTCAGGTTTTGAATTGACTTCGTTAAAGCGTTTGGGCTGATAATCACTGCTTTACAAAAGTGGAGAGTAGCTCTTGGGACAGGATACCCGTCTGAACAGATGGGTCACGCACATGTTAGATATCATGCTTTTAGCTAATTTTAAAACTCGCTCAAGATTATGAGTTATCGTCTGTCCTACTGACACCAAATGTATGGGGCGACAGATGCATTTTTTCATATTTGTCGAGAACTTTGTCTGCTTTGAGTCTTTATTTGACCCCATGCTTCAGAGGGATATGGATGTCAATATGCTTGAATATTGATTCCACCAAATATGTCTAAATATTGTCTGCCGTACCACAAAAAAAATTAGGGCATAATTTGTGGTGCCTGCGCAAGAGATTAGGTTCCTGCAGATGCCTATTGGCAAGAGAATTCTAAGATTATGTCTAATCTATCCTCGCTTGCAATATTTAATGCCCTGCTTTCATCATTGCGACTTAGTGAATACGCGATATACAACTAACGAGGAAAACCCCACAGGATATTTTTGGACCGAGTTATTACTTGCGATCGATTCAGTATAATAATTATTCTGAGGAAATTTAAGCAATATGAACTAGGTAATTTTGG
>JBCDHF010000056.1:0-15115 GCA_038750375.1 Cyanobacteria bacterium P01_H01_bin.15 | reverse complement strand
GTGGACATTACCATCCACGAGAAAGTAGCGATTGTAGTGACCTTGAGACTCACAAATAATAGAAGCGTGACAGCGAGATAATTGGGGCAATCCGAGGCAAATATCGTTAGTAGAAGCTCGACCAATTTGAGTAAGTTGCTTATTTAGATAATACCGTTGGTGAAAGTGCCCCACCGTAATGACTAAATAGGCAAACTTTAGGGTAGGAGCCGGGGAACGCCCTTCTGCCAGGATGCGTTCTGATCGCTCTCGCAGAGACTTTGAACGGTTATCCATAATTAGGGGTTCTACTAAGTTCATCTTTTCACTAAACCAACGACTGAAATCAACACTATTCTCAAGCCATGACAGCTACTCAAATCCAAATGAGCAAGCCAGTAAAAACGATTATTTGAATTAAGCAGCCACCTTCGCAAACAACGAACATTACCGATAGCAAGATGGAAATTGACACAGAATTTTTCTCGAAAATTCATTCCAGCTGAGCCCATAAAAATACCTTCACAGTATTCCGATTGGTCAATCAAGAATGAAGGAGCTTATCAACTACAAAAAAATCGTGTCAAATTATCCCAGAATGCAAAATCTTTTGGCTACATTCTTGGGAGATTGCTTTCCAATAAATTAATCGAATTATTGATTTTTATCTACGCAAAAATCACTCATTTCTCTGTGGAAAATCATCTGTTTTTTAAACACTGTCGAGTAACTTTATCAAGACAATAAAATCATCAACCATTACATACGTACATTCACTAGTCCCCGACTGTCTTTAGCTCTTTTGTGTCGCGTGCGCTCGAGCCTGGGAGCAAGCTCTTCAGGTTATTGGCGGGTGTCATGTCAATGAGGTCTTTACAGATCACTTTTTGGGAATTGCGATCGCAAGCACCTTTACATTTACGTTGTCTTTTCTCCGCAGCTGTTGGATGGCTTCTCGAACAGTAGCGCCTGTCGTATAGATATCATCGACGAGCAATAACGATCGCCTAGACGTGAGTTGGGCAAAATCAGGGCCTATCTGAAAAGCATGACGAATATTTTGACGTCGCTCGTTGAGAGGTAGCTCAAACATGGCCTGGGTTTCTTTAACCCGCAATAGCGCCCGAGACACCAGTTGATAGTCAGTCACTTGGCAAAATCCTTGAGCAATGCGTTCGGCTTGATTAAACCCTCGGAGCTTGCGCTTACTGGGATGTAACGGTATTGGCAGCACGGCTGGCTGCTCAACGGATTTCAGTAACCCTTCTTTTATCCAAGCCAGACCCAAGCGTCGTCCCAGATCGAGGCCGAGTTCCGGTCGTTTTTCATATTTCAGAATTGCGATCGCCCTTTTCAAGTTTCCTTCATAATGTCCCCACACGAAAAGAGGGAGATCAACCTGAGAGACTCGCAAATTCTCGCGCTGACAGATCTGCAACTGCCGTTCACAACTGGAACACCACAGCCCTTGACTCTGACGTTTGCAAAGAGGGCAGGGCAATTGCCAGAGAAAGGAACGCCAGGACCGAAACCAATTCAAAAGTTTAATTTTTTCTGTGATTAAAGTGAGCCTGAGAGCTTATCACGAGTTGTATCCCCGTCAATCGTCAATTCGGCGGGCTGGCATCCCCGCTGAATTTTAATTGATAAAACTTCAGCGCCCTCTGACTGAAGATCATCTAGATAGCCTGCTTGGAGAGATTTTGCTTCCTCTCGACTGCCAAATGGACCAAAGTAGTACTGGCAAACGGGTGATTTTGTTCGAATCACCAGCCACCAAGCTTTTTGCCGCTGCAACATTTGTAACAATACGGCTGCGATCACGACATAAAATCCCAACCAAAACCAGTTCGCTATCATGAGTTTCTTCTGCCATCAGCCTCCCAAAGCTAGCGGTGATTCCAAATGGCGATGGGCTCCTTAAACGTTTCTTCGGGTTCAGCGCACCAATAATGTCGTTGCAAATTTGTTCAATGGCACTCCGGTCAATCTCACCAAATCATTGCTGCCACACGATATTTTGGCCACACCTCGATTCAGTCACAAACTATTTATTCCGAATCAAAATTTACCGCCCATGACTTCCAATTCGAACCAATCTCAATCGACTCAATATCTACCGTCTCTGAAAAAATTTGCTGAACGGTATGCTCAACGAACGAATTCCTATTTTTGCGTTGAACCGTCCGTAACGGCAGCTGTCCTAGAAGGGCTTGCCCGTCATAAAGCCGAATTGGGCTCTCCCTTGTGCCCCTGCCGCCACTACGAAGATAAAGTGGCTGAAGTTAAAAACACTTACTGGAATTGTCCGTGTGTCCCTATGCGAGAGCGCAAAGAATGCCATTGCATGCTGTTCCTTACGGCAGATAATGATTTCGCGGGTACCTCACAATCGATTTCTCTTGAAGAAATTGCGACTACCCGCCGACAGTTACAAGACTAAAGTTAAGGTTATCTAGAAGGCTTTTCTCTTTAGTTTTCTATGGTTCCTGCTCCCGAATTTGTCCAGGGAATTGCCCAATTTAATCAGCAGCAATTCTATGCCTGTCATGACACCCTCGAAGAAATCTGGCATGAAGCTCCCACGAGCGATCGCAATTTTTATCAGGGAATTTTACAGATTGCGGTGGGCTGTTATCACTTGACCCAGGGCAATCGTAACGGGGCTTCAATTTTACTCGGGGAGGGTCTAAGACGTCTGAGCCAATATGAAAGGGACTTTGGGGGCATTCAATTGGAAAAGTTAGAAGCAGACAGCGAAGCGCTGCTCGTCTGGATTCAAAATGCGACTGCGTCGCAATATCAACTGCTAACCGCTGAACCGGGGCAATTTGAGTATTGGCCTCACATTTCTCTGCAAGAAAATGCAGCGGATTGACTAAACTAGGCAAAGGCTTACTGGAAGGGAGGGCAGCGGTCTTGTTATTGCTGAAAAAATCAATGAAGGTTGTATCGGGAGGACTCGGTACCTTAATTGCGTTAGCACTCGCCGGTCTCCATGTTCCCGCACAGCCGCAAACGGCACTCTTGCCAGCCGATACGATTACTGTCCGCTCAGACATTCAAGAAGCTAACTCAGAAACAGGGGTTATTGTTGCGCGTGGCAATGTACAAATTTTTTATCCGGCCCGCGACCTGCAGGCAACCTCCACCCAAGCCCAGTATTTCAGCCGAGAGCGACGGCTTATTCTGACTGGCGATGTTTATGTTCTCCAAGAAGGTAATAGCATTCGCGCTGAAATTATGACTTACCTGGTGGACGAAGGGCGTTTTCTGGCAACGCCGGATGATAATCAACAGGTTGAATCAATCTATCTCGTCCCCCCACCGGAACCCGCCGTGCCTGCCAGTAGCTCAAGTGTAACGCCAACGGATTCTAGTGCCGCCCCTTCTCTACCACCCTTTGCTCCACCGGTCCCTCTGCCTCAGGCTAACTAAACTGATGTGGCTTTGTTCTGAATTAATTGCTCCATTACGCTTGAGAGCGACCTGCTTGTGAGTCTCTATCTCAAAAATATTCACAAAAGCTACAACAAGCGGACGATTGTCAGTCGCCTAAATTTACAAGTTAATCCTGGCGAGATTGTAGGCTTGTTAGGCCCTAACGGCGCGGGAAAAACTACTACTTTTTATATCGCCACGGGCTTAATTCATCCAGACGCTGGTCACGTTTGGCTAGATCAACAAGAAATCACCAGCCTAAGTCTCGATGCCCGAGCTCGCCTAGGTATCGGTTATCTGGCACAACAACCCAGCATTTTTCGCTATTTGTCTGTCGCAGATAATTTGCGTTTAGTCCTGGAGCAATCGGGGTTACCGCCCCACCGACAAACGGAGCGGTTGGAAGAGCTCATGTCTGAATTTCAGCTTCAGCAGGTAGCTCAAACCTTGGGCTCTCGGGTCTCTGGTGGTGAGCGACGTCGCACAGAAATTGCTCGCGCGTTAGCGGTGGGGGCTGCGGGACCCGACTTTTTACTGCTGGATGAACCGTTTGCTGGGATCGATCCGATCGCGGTCGGGGAAATTCAATCCCTCCTGCGTCAGCTTCGTGATCGCAACTTGGGCTTGTTGATTACCGATCACAACGTTCGAGAGACCTTGGCTATTACCGATCGGGCTTATATTCTGCGAGAAGGTCAGATTTTGGCGGGAGGAACATCTGCAGAACTCTACGCCAACAATTTGGTTCGAGATTATTATTTGGGTTCTGGATTTCAAGAGTAGGAGGCATCAAAACTGTGGGCATCCGAAACAGCTCCCAATCATTCTTTCCCCAGGGGTTGGGACTTTCTTTAATGGACTGGTATCTCATTAAAGAATTGTTGTTGCCCTTCGCTTTTGGTTTGGGGCTTTTTTCCGCCTTATTGCTGGCAATCGGAACTGGCTTTGATCTCATCCGGCAGGTGGCGGAGTCAGGGCTGTTGCTGTATTTGGCCCTGCAAATTCTGCTGTTACGACTGCCCAGCTTTCTTGTCTATGCGTTCCCAGCAGCGTTGCTATTGGCAACGCTGCTGGGCTACGGTCGACTCAACAGCGATAGTGAACTGGTGGCGTTACGGGGTGCGGGGGTGAGCGTCTATCGTCTGATGCTGCCGGGATTGCTTCTGAGCTTGGTGATTACGGGGGTGACTTTTTATGTAAACGACCAGATTGCCCCCGCGGCCCTCTTTCGAGCCAGTAATCTAGCAGAGACTGCCTTTGATCGGGCGGCCCCCTCCCTCCGAGAAGAAAATATTCTTTACCCCGAATATAAGAAGTTTCAAGATGAGGACGGACGCCAACGGACGGTTTTAGCTCGCCTCTTCTATGCGGAAGAATATGACGGCGAACGCCTTTACAATCTGACGGTAATCGATCGGGCTGAAACAGGTCTGAGTCAAGTAATTGTTGCCAAATCGGCAGCCTGGAATATCGCCAAAAATACTTGGGATATGTTTGAGGGCACAATTTATTTGGTCGGGGAGGATGGAACCTATCGCAATGTGGTCCAGTTCGAGCAACAGCAGCTTGCTCTACCTCGTAAACCGAAAGATCTCGCGAATCGGCGGCGTGATTACGGTGAAATGAGTATTGCACAGGCCCAAGCCTATTTGGCGGCAAGTGATGGCAACGAGCGGCGTGAGCGCAAGCTGAGAGTTCGAATTCAAGAAAAAATGGCGTTTCCCTTTATTTGTATTGTTTTCGCTCTGGTCGGCGGGAGCTTAGGGTTGCGAGCTCAAACCAGCTCTCGCGGAACGAGTTTTGGTATTTGTGTGGGGTTGATTTTTGGCTACTATTTATTATCTTTTTTAACCAGCGCATTGGGTGTCTGGGGCGCTATCCCCCCCTTGGTATCTGCCTGGCTGCCAAATATTCTTGGGTTATCCTGCGGCTTAGGTTTGCTGTGGCAGAGTGCTCGTTAAAGATCACTCCCCGATTCGCTACTATTTGATCATTGGCTATCGGGAGCGCCAGCAATGGGTAGAAAGGGTAAACAGAGTAAACACCAACCAGTTAAACATTCAAGCAACCCCTCTGGATTAGGGAATGCAAAAGCTCGCCAACTGTTTGCCTCTGCATTAGCAGTTGTGGGGGTTGTGGGTGCTGCGGCTTGGCAAATTAATGCTCACCCTGAATGGTTTCGTACAGACCTTTCAGATGAAGACGACATCGTTCGTCCAATTGGTGCTGCCGCCAATAATCCAGACGGCAGCACTGTAATTGAACTAGATAACCTCGTGATTGATGTTGAGACTCGAGATGATTCCTTGACTCTCAAACAGCGCCGTCGGGAAGTGTCACTCGGCAAAAATCCGGTCGATGCGCGAGGAGATACTCGTACATCGGGAACACCCCAGCTCTTTACTCCACTGTTGCCCAATCAAGGGGCTTCCCGGCCCGCTGAAGGGAGCGGCAACGGGACGTCCGTAGGTTTGAGTGAGCGTCTGGCTCAACGGGGCTCCTTTCAGAATTTTCGGCGTGTCATCAGTGACCCCAGAGGGGAGGCTTCCTCGAGTAGACAGCCACTGACCTCATCAACCGTTTCTACTACTAATCAAGCCAGCCCTCTCAATGAGGCTGTGAATCGGGTGTTTCAGGCATCGCCGTCTGTGAGCACGGCACCCGAACCATCAGCCCCGATCGCCCCAGCGGGTGCTCCCAGCCCCGGAGGGATTCCCTCTGCGTCAAGGGGGACATTCCAATCAGGAGCCGCAGGTGTATCAACGGCGCAGCCTTCCTCTGCGGTTCAAAGTCCCGCTAAACCTACCAATCCAAACTCGATTACCCCATCGGCCGCGAACGCCCCTGCGCCGGGGCAATTCGCGCCCACTAATTCTGGTGCTGCGGTGCGAACGCCTGCCGACTTCTCCCGGGGGTCTTTCTCTCGCTCGGCTTTTGACGATCGTTAACGCTCGCTTCGGACCCGAGCACCCGGGCGCTTAGGTCTGCTGAGAAAGGGGAAATCTCAAGCCAGACTTTCGTAAGGAAAAACGAAAACTAAGGGCTTTCAGCCACCAGGCCGGATATTTTTCTTCCAGCCAAGGTTGTGCTCTCTCTAGCCATTGAGGGAACCAAGAGACAAAGAGCAAATTTTTGAAAGCATCTAGTGAAAATAATAGATAAGTCCAAACCCAACGCAAACAGTCCGTTAAACCAGCCATTTGATAAATCCAGGGCAAAATCAGAGGCTGCTTTCGAGCGGCTTTAAGGGCTAGACGGGTGAAAGTCCACCAGTCCGTTCGATCTTTAATAAATTGATCTGCGATCGCAGGGGGTTCATCGCTCAATAGACCAAAGAACGTGTTGAGGATCTCGTTAATACGCGCGGGAGGTAACGTCTGCCCCGTTGGCACCATCATGCCTTTAGAAAATAGCCAAGTAACAGAGACGTTGCTCTGGTAAGCGCGAATTTGGCTCAGGTGCTCTGCTTGTAGCAAGTCATGAGTAAGAGCCGTTTCGAGCAGAACCGTTAAACGCTGAAGATTCCGCACCAGCGAGCCAAATCCCGTAAAAATTAGTGGTGATTGGAGAGAGGCAGAATCACCAATCGCCATTAACCGATCAAATGCCGTCTGGCGATCCTCCCCGCTGGTGCTGTAATAGCCAGGAATATAGCCAAACGTGGGCTTTTTCCAGGTCAAGTCAGCCAGATCACATCGGCGATATTCAGTCAGAATTGAGAAAAAGTCCTCATACATTTCCAGTAGAGAACCGGGATTATCTGGGTGAACCTGATGGTAGTGGAACAGGTAAACTGTCAATTCTTTATCTGAGCCAGGAAACAGCTCCCAGATCAGTTGTCGACCGCGACAGATATCTCCGTGGGAATGCAGAACATCCCCAAATTTGCTGTCCCAAACTTCTGGCGCTAAGCCTTCAATCACAGCCCCAACTGTAGGACATACACTATCAAACGTCCGACGCCCATTCAGTTGCCAAGCAATGGGTGAGGCAGTTCCCATCGCATCAATCAGAATCCGACCAGTCACGCATTTTCTCTGCCCTGTCAGTAACGTGCTTACATTGATCTCAACGCCATTCTGGGCAATTTGTCCATCCAAAAATTCGGTTTCATCCCAAATCTCGCCGCCAGCGGCTGTTAGTTTATGTCCGCAAGCAGCCAGGAGAGAACTGGTATCCAGAGCAATGTTGAGAACGGTCGGAGTGTGAAGCGTTTCACCGTGCCGGGACGCGGGAAGATTGGCGTCATGAAACTTGCTGAAGCCATCTTGATATTCTCTGGCAATAAAGCTCTCAAACTCTTCTTTGGTAAAAAGGCCCAGATCAATGAGCGTTTGAAATTCGTCCCGAGAAATATTCCACTCCCGATTCATTCGCCCAAAGCCCAGCCGTTCAATGACGAGGACCCTATAACCCCGTTGCGCCATGGCGGCGGCATGAATACTGCCTAGCGCTCCGCCCACATAGATGATGTCGTAATCCAAGCGGTCGAGACTTTGATTCGGCGCTTTCGAGATGATCACTTGCGGGATAGAAGGATTTTGCACCTGCTCACGCCAGCGTTTTTCCCACCAGTAAACCCGGTTGAGGTCATATTCTCCCCGCGGCATTTTTTGAAAATAACGCACGGTTTCTGGGTAGTCGTGAGACAAGGTTTCAAAGATGGAGGTGTCAGTTGCCTTCGTCTCAGGAGGCCTTTGATAATGCAAAGGATAGGCTATATCCAGGCCTCGTTTGAGACTCTGTAAAACGGCAGAGACCGTCCCACCGCTCTCCTGCCAAGAAAAAACTTTGAGATAAGTCGTGCGCTGTAGGGACCAAACTGCGATCACTAATTCAGTTTGTCCAGGTAAGGTGATACGCAGTCCGTCAGAGGCTAAAGATTTTTTACCTACGGGTGGCTGCCACTCATGATGAAGCCAGTCGCAGACAGCAGTGACTTTTGGAGTGGGAACCTCCAAATAAAGCAGCTCTCGCATTTTTGAGCCTATATTCAATGTCAATTAACCTAGCAGATCCCGTCAGTTTGTAGGGGCGTTCTCGTCCTCGCAGATCTTAACTGCGCACAGTTCATTGGCGTAGGCAGTAGTCTTCGGGGAATACTGCAACTGCCGGAATTACGAACCTAGCAGTTGCTTGTCAGAACGAGTTTCAACGAAGCCACGCTGAAAAAGAGTGGTCTTAAGCGCACTGCCCAAAACCATGAACCCGATCAAAAAAAACGGAAGGCAACAGACCTCCCGTTTTTGTCGCTAATTGCTGTGGTTATCCGAGACTATTAATCTTCACTAGCAGAGACGTCGTACTCTTCGTAGCTCTCAGATTCGCCTCCATCATTGGATGAAGAGGCACGGCTTTCAGCTTCGGCACGCAGTTTTTCACGGTATTTGGCGGCCATCTCTTCCGCTTTTTCAAAAACCAGCTCTCGGTTCTTAAGCATATCGCCCGGTTCCGGCTCCAACTGCTTGGTCGAGAGCGAAATGCGACCTCGCTCAGCATCCAAATCGATAATCATGACCTTTAATTCGTCATTGATGCCAAAGACACTGTGGGGCGTATCGATATGGTCGTGGGAAATTTCGGAAATGTGCAACAGACCGCTAACGCCGCCAATATCGATAAAAGCACCATAGGGCTTAATGCCGCGAACGGAACCAACCACAACCTCGCCGACTTCGAGACCATTCATCTTGCGCTCCACTAACGCCCGACGATGGCTGAGCACCAGACGATTGCGATCTTCATCGACTTCCAGGAACTTAAGCGGTAGATCTTGCCCAACCAAATCTTCTTTGGCTTGACGTGTGCTGATGTGAGAGCCGGGAATAAAGCCGCGGAGACCTTCAATACGAACCAGCGCACCGCCTCGGTTAGTGGCAAAAACGTTTGAGAAAACAGTTGCATCTTCCGCCTGTAGCTGACGAACGCGCTCCCAAGCACGCATGTATTCAATGCGGCGAATAGATAGGGTCAGCTGACCATCTTCATTTTCATCGGAAAGAATGAAAAATTCGCGAGTCTCGTTAGTCAGTAAGACCTCATGGGGATGGTCTACTCGGTTAATCGACATCTCTTGGATCGGGATGTATGCGGCGGTTTTCGCCCCAATATCGATTAATGCACCCCGAGGTTCCATGCTGAAGACAGTGCCAGCAACAATATCGCCTGGACTGAAATGGTAGTCATATTTGTCTAGCAGGGCGGCAAAGTCGTCGTGGCTAAAGCCAATGTCTGGAATTTCCTGGGATTGCTGAGAGATCATGTACTTTACTAGAGGTTTACTGAAGAAATTGAGGGATTTGGGTAGAGGCTGATACCTTCTGCTAAGGTTACGGGGAATCCGGTCAGTCTACGATTTTGGACACCAGCGAAAACTTCTGCTTTATGTGGGCAAGCAGACTGTAGCTAGATATATCACCTTAGCAGAATTCCCGTTTTTTCGAATTTTGATTTAAGGATTTAGCGCAGTTTCTGACTACTTGTCCTCTATCTCTTAGAACGTAGATTTTGCTGAAATTACAGACAGATTGGAACCCGATTCGGCACTTCAAATTATGCGTCACACTATCGCCTGCAATCATGCTGACGCGCAACAGTTTTTGATCTAAGCCAATATTGAGAAGTAATCTATGCAAGCGATCGCAATTTTTGATATCGACGGGGTTATCCGAGACGTGAGTCGCTCTTATCGGCTAGCCATCATGGACACGGTGGAGCAATTTACGAACAGCGTCTATCGACCCACGATGGCAGATATTGATCAACTCAAAGCAGAAGGGATTTGGAATAACGACTGGCACGTCTCCCAAGAGCTGACATTGAGACATATCAAAGCTCAAGGCGGCGATCGCCAACAAGTAGAGCTCGACTACGAGCAGTTGGTGGACTATTTTCAGGGTCGTTATCGGGGCACAGCCTTTGATGGTTACATCGCTCAAGAGACCCTTCTCATTGATCCCGAGTATTTGGCTGATTTGACTGCCCAGGGTATCAGTTGGGGTTTCTTTAGTGGGGCGACGCGCGGATCTGCCGAATTTGTACTTTGCGATCGCTTACAACTCACTCAGCCTGTCTTAATTGCGATGGAAGATGCGCCGGAAAAGCCCAATTGCCAGGGTCTCTTGCAGGCAGTTATCGCATTAGAAACACGTCCAAACTTTCCTCCAGGTCTCCCTGTTATCTATGCTGGGGATACTGCCGCTGATATGCAAACCATTCAAAATGCAAGGCAACAGTTCCCCTCAAGGCGTTGGCTCGGGGTCGGAATTTTGCCCCCCCACGTCCAACAATCACCGGATAAGGGTGATGCATATAGCCAGAACTTACTCGATAAAGGTGCAGATATCGTACTTTCGGGATTACGGGCGTTAACACCCATTCAAATTACGGCGCTCTTGGAGCGTGATGTTTAGCCTGTCCTGCTCTAAGACCAAGGCCGGAGAATGCGTTTTCTAGAACCCGCAGCCGCCTTGCTTTAAGTGCTGGGTGATTTCCGCGAGCAGCACGTCATCGGTGAGGGCCGTTTTCGGGTAACGACCCGCTTCAATGGCGCTAGCCACTAAATCTTCAGCTTGAATGCGACCATTTGCGATCGCAGAACGCAAGGCATCATGACTCGGAATTCCTTGAGCCTTGAACCAGCCTTGGCGAGCAAGAGCAATTAGGGCCCGTGGCGACAAAGATGAATCAGTCAGCGTGGAATATTGAGTATCCGCTCTGGCCCGCAAACTGCCAGCTAAAACGATCCCGGTGGCAACGATTACAGTCAATGAAGCTTTCAACATGGTGTTTCGAGTGAATGAATAATTGCGTCCTACTCTGAGGTTGGTTGCTGAGAGACTGCTGATGTCACCCTGAATGCGCAGCAAAGTCAGACTTCTGGTTGATAGCGTTGCAGTCGATCTTGCCACAAAACGAGGAGCCGATACGCGAGCTCCAACGTCTTACCTTCATTGGCTTCAATGAATTGACGCTCACCAAATTTCTGGACTAGTAGCAAAATACCGATGGGCTCGCTTCCTGCCAAAATCTCGAACGCTAGCGCTTTAGCTTCGGAGTTTGGCGCACTCAGGACGTTGAGCAAAATTGTGTTTGCGATCGAGGTTTTTTGACGGGCCAGGGCTCTGAGTGCCTGCAACTGATGGGGAACAGATGAGTCTTGGGCCGCCTTGAGTAATTCTGCTTGAAGTGATGTTGATTGCCAGCTCTCAAAGATAGCGATGATTTTTTCTCGCACCGTTAGTGATGATGACGCAAAGCGGAGGACTAATTTAGTCTTGGTCTGAGCCGTCTTGATCCGCTCCATAATCCCTAGAATCTCTAATTGCTGGTCGTCACTGCTCGCTTGATCGAGCAAATTCACAAGGGTGGGTAAAGTCTTGGGAGACCCGAGACGGCATAGAGCGCGAATGACTTTACGGTGACGGAAATCGGGTGGATTTGCCAATATTTCTAATAATCGGGGAAGTGCCTCGTCAGTTTTAAGACGTCCAAGAACACTAACCGCCTGATTGGCAATACTCGGATCGGCATCATCGACTAGAGCCAAGATAGCGGGAAGTCCAGCCGTGGAGCGGATCTTCCCCCGGGCTTTCAACGCCATCAGACGAACCTCACCCTCGGCATCCTCAAAGCACTTATGTAAGGGCTCAACCGCGGCCGGATCCCCAATTCGCCCCAAGGCTTCCGCCGCACGTAGTCGCAATTCGGACTCAGAAGACCCCAAGGCAGAGATCAAGGCGGGGGTAGCGTCTGACGCTCGGATTAATCCCAGTTCATAAGCGGCCCAACGGCGGATAAAAATATCGCCCTGTTCGAGATCTTGCAGCAGGATCGAAATAGCTTCTGTTGCTCCCATCAAACCGAGAGAGCGCATAACACGACGGCGGACATAGATTTCCGGGTCATAGTAAATGTCTAACAGTTGGGGAATTGCTGTTTTCGCTTGTAAATACCCTAACGATTCAGCCGCTCGCCCTCGAACCATGAAGTCGGCATCATATAGGGCACGCCCGAGGGCGGCGATTGCCGCGTCATCGTTGCCAATATGACCCAAAATGGCTGCAGCGCGGCTTCTAACATCGAAGTCGGCATCATCGAGAGCAGCAATCAGAGGTGGAACGGCGATGAAGGATGGAAAACGTGCGAGGGCAGTTGCCGCTTGAGTCCGAACCTCAGGACTACGGTCATGCAGCGCCTTTATCAACGGAGGAACGGCCCGTTCTGAATGACCTAAACCTAAAGCCCAGGCGATTTTAGCCCGGACTGGAGTCCCAGGTTTTTGAAGTAGTTCAATCAAAGTTGTGATCGCCTCGGGGGTGGCAATATTCCCTATGCTGGTCAGAATGGCATTCCGCAGCGAAGACTTTCCATCATTCAGAAGTGTAATCAGGGCGGGCACGGCTTCGGCGGCGCGCCATTGACCCAGAGATTGAATGATCTGCTCTTGAACAGTTTCGTCTTCTGTAAGGGTGAGTTCTTTTTGCCAGGCTGCAATTAGAATTGAGCGCTCGACAACCTGAGTTAACCAATGGCTAGAAGAAAGCGACCAATTCAGGGTGGACAAGATTCCCTGTACGCTGCGAACGGTTGCCGGTCGACTCAAACGATTCAGCGATCGCAAAGCAACCATTGCCAGTGAAGGCGGGGACGCTTGAGCGACAGCCGAAAGAGCTGTTAAAGCATCCAAAGAGCCTAAATTTCCTAGGGCTTGGGTGATGGCTTCGCGCACTGACAAATCTGTCTCGCTGCTCAAGCGACGGGTCAGCGATGGTAAAGCCTCGGGAATCGGAAGTTTACCGAGGGCAAAGGCAGCCGCGCGGCGAACAGTGGGGCACTCATCCTGCAGCGCGTTCAAAAGAATCTTGTGCGGATCCGGTAGGCGCAAGTTCCCCCAGCAGTCAGCGGCAGTCGCACGGACTATCTCCTGGGGGTCCATCAGGCCTCTCGGCAGCACATCGGCGGCCGCCGCAGGAGAAATTGTACTTAGGGCGACTAGAGCGGCTTGGCGAGCCGAGGGGTCGTCCCCTTGAGTTGCCGCTTGAAGCTCGGGTACCGCTTCCCTTGAACCACTGTCTTGGAGCAGTTTGATTTTTAAGCGTTCAGAAATCATGGGCTTGTGCAACAAGCAGGCGAGGGCTTCAGGCTGCCATTTCGGGGCTACCACACCAATGAGCCGGGCACCGAGAAACCAATCTAAACTCAACGCCAAACGTACTAAGCGCAAAACCTGTTGCTTATCTGTTAGGAGGGATAGTCCAATGCGGATGGGCTCAGTCCAAGACTTCTGATTAAGGTAGTTTTTCAGCAGGGTTTCACCCGTCAGCATTGGCAACTGCTGCATCAGCCAAACTGCGGCAAAGTGCTCCCGAAAATAAGGGTGGACAAAGGCAATCTGTTCGCGCTCGCAAACAAGTAGGGGATGAGTGATTAACTGCTCGGCACAGGTCTCCGCGACTGGCTCAATCGGAGAGGACATTCGGTTTAACCAATCTTTGACCAGCGCCAAAAAGATCGGCTTGGGCAACTGCCACTGGGGCTGACCGTCCATACCAATAAAGAGTTGATAGGCTAGCTCCGGAAAAATACCTTCCCAGCCATTGGGCAAGCTTGACTTAAGCTGCTTCTGAAATTGGCGATCACACTGTTGGGCATAGGCCTGACAGAGGGGGCCGGCGCCCGCCCAAGATGTCGGCAAAGAAGACAAAGCTGAATTTAAAGTCAAGAGGAATGGCGAACGCTGCCAAGGGAGAAGCGTGTCTTGAAGAACAATTCGCGCGTCCAAGGTGCTGATTTGCGGGGCACTTAAGGGGTGTAAGCGAAATATCGGTAACGGGAGTCTTAAGGGTAGCGATTCCAAACCCGCCAGCATAAATCCATTTTGGCGATGATGCTGGCGTACCCATTGGCTGCAATCTTGGCGGGCGGATTGAGTGACTAACTGTTCACACCCGTCCCAAATCAGCCAAAGTTGACCATTTTTCAAGGCCCCCTCTAAGTCCTCCGGGGTTAAACTCGGATCAAATTGTTGTAGCGTCGCCAAGATTAGCTCAGCACAACTAGTCTCATAGCGGCTTAGTTCGATCAGCACCGGTACTTTCCAATGCTTGCTCCATGCTGATCCTGGACACGCATCCTCTAACTTGAGACTCAGCTCTTGGGCTATTTGAAATGCCAGGCGTTCGAGAAGCGTTGATAAACCGCTGCCGAGAGGGGCTTGCAGCCCGATTGTTTGCGAGCTCTGTTGACGCAGCCAAGTAAAGGCATCCTGAGGAGCGTCATCAATTTTGGAAGAGCTGATGCGGTCGGCTTGAATTAGGCGCTCTTTGATGAAAGGTAAGGGCTCAGTCAATCCCAATGGAATAAAACTTTGCCAGTGACGATAGTGCTGGCAAAAAGATTGCAGATAGGATTGCCAAGATGCCATAGGTGGATGGTTGTGGGTTGCCCGGATTCAGACACAAGAGCCTAACATGCCGCTTGGATGTAGCTTGCAGATCCGCAGGCGTGTTCTCTAGACCCTAGAGTTGTTGGGAAATAGAAAATAAAATCGCTGAAACGTTTATGAGCAAAAGCTTACAGGGATTTCCGCCCAAATGGACTTGAAAGCCTTTCCCAGTGAGCATTTCAGACGTTTTTCCTGCTTATTTCCCAACAAGTCTAAACAATGAACTAGACTCTTTTGAGCGGGAAATAG
>JBCDHF010000055.1:0-15145 GCA_038750375.1 Cyanobacteria bacterium P01_H01_bin.15 | reverse complement strand
GCAGATGATGCAGCTAAGCTTTCTCAAAACAAGGTTGCTCATGAATCGAAAGCCCGTCGAAATATTGGCTCGCCTTTGCATTGAATGATTTCAGAGGTTACCTAAACCCTTATGAATTATAAAAGCCGGCTATTCTTACTGTGCGTTGCATTCAGCGCTATACCTACATCCGCGATTGCAGATGAAGTTTGGATCACAGAAGAGTATGACGTGGTTTACCAAGAAGACCGCAATCGGACCGCTATTTGGAGTTACGGCGAAAATGGCACCATATTTATCGACGGATTAGCAGGTAACTACGACAATCGCACCGCCTATGCGGGCTATTGGACTCAGCCCACTTCTTCATTACGTTGCGACACTTTCCGCGAAGATGCAGCGGGAAAACCCACTTACCATTGGGGTCGATTTGAAATTTCCTTTATCGACAAAGCATTTCCTTCTCGCTGGACTGCCAAGTTTGGTCTGTGTGATGGTCCCCTGCGCATTTCCTTAACAGGGTTGCCAAAAGCGGCTGTTCCCTTGCCTCGCTAACTATCGTTAAAAACGCTCAAATTCAACGCTGCCGAAATCTCGCTCAACAGATATATTCCCGCCACCGAATTACCAGACTCATCGAGCGGTGGACTGTAAATTGCGATTGCACCTTGTCTTGGGACCACCGCCAACACCACACCACTGACACCTGACTTCGCGGGCAACCCGACCTGTACAGCATATTTGCCCGAAGCTTCATACAGACCGCAAGTAAACATCAGCGTACGAACAAACTGTTGAAAGTCCGGTCTCACGGCCGGTTTAACCAAGATCAGTCCGAGCCGAGCCAGGTCTGAAACCGTCCCGGCAAAACAGCAGATATGGTTATATGTATCCAGCGCCGCCTCAACATCCAGCAGATGCTTATGCCGAGCGAGCAACGCGCCAATGGCTTGATTGGTATAGTTGGGCAATTCTCGCACCGATGCCAACATTTCTCGATCCAGAAATAAGCGGCTGCCACTCACCTTATTCAACCAATTCAATAACAATTTCCAAGCTTGATTCCCTCTGTAATCGCAAAGCAACCCTGCGAGAGTAATTGCACCACTATTGAGCATGGGATTTCGTGGCCACCCCCCATCAATTTCCAATTGCTGAATTGAGTTAAAGCCAAAAGAAGACATCTCAACCCCGACTCGTTCCAAAATCACGTCTTTGCCCACCGCTTCTAAAAGGAAAAGCAAAAGGAAGGGTTTGATGGTACTCATCAACGAAAAGGTGGATGGAGAGTCTGACTCATAGACCGCTGAAGCAGTCCCTAAAATTGCCAAGTCCAGCTGTTGTGGGTCAACTTCACTCAGCAAAGGGACATAGCTAGGCAATCGATTTCCCGCAATCTGTCGAGCTTGTTGAATCCAAGTCTCAATTTGTGCGTCCGACAGAGAAGAAAGGGATAAATTCGCCATAGGTCCAATAACAATTTCCGTCAGGGCTGCCAGCGAACCCGATCTGATTGACCCCAAAACCCTTCAAATTTAGTCACTGTGATGTCACCCAATACCCGAACTTGACAAGCTAAACGCAGACCCTTGAGTGCATTGTGCGGGGGTAAACTTAAGCGCGTCTTTTCTTTCCAATTAAGCGTCGAAACCGGCCCATCAATCTTGACCGCACAAGTGCCGCAACTACCGAGACCCCTACAATTAATTATTTTCGCTCCACCATTATGCAAATCAATCCCTCGCTGCTTCAGAACTTGACGTAGATTTGCCCCCTCATTACAGATGAATATTTCTCCTTGAGCAGTGATTTTCGGCATGATTTTTGCGAGCTTAGCTAAGTTAATGCCCAGAGATATTTTTTATCGCGGGCATTCGGAGTTGATTCGCAGTCGACTATATCAAAAAAATTTTCCCCTTATGATTCGTCAAAGAACTATAGCGATCACCTCCTGATGAATGGGGCGGCTGCGCGCTGAAGCGCTTTAGAATTAGACAACTCAAAATCAGAAGTGTATTAAGCGATCTGGCCAAGGCGATAAATCTCTTCAACTAAAGCGACTTGGCGAATTTTCCCAAAATCAAACTAATTGCCATCGGCAAAATCAAAAAGCCCTGGATTAGAGAAGGAGTCTCTATCTATCTCAAGCGTCTGCCGGAACTTTCGATCGCAGAAATCAAGGATTCCACTCCCACGAAAGAAGGAGAATACATCCTGAGCCAACTCAAATCGAAAGAACGGCTTATTGCCCTGACCGAAGAGGGGCAATCTTGGTCATCGGTCAAACTGGCTCAGTTTCTCAAATCCATTGACTCTCATACGCTAGTATTTGCCATTGGCGGTGCCGAAGGGTTCAGCCCCCAATTAAAACAGCAAGCCTTTAAGCAACTGAGCTTATCCGCCATGACGTTTCCCCATGAGCTAGCCCGCTTAATTCTGGTTGAACAGCTATATCGTGCCAAAACAATTTTGCAAGGAAGCCATTACCACAAATAGTTATTAATTAGTCCGACAGGACGACTCAGAGACATCCTCACATATTTGAACAGATCATCCTCTTGCGTATATTTCAGCAAAAACAGATTTCAATGAAAAAATAGATATGATTAATATCAGGAAATTTACGTAAAGTGCTTGTACTAGCAAGCGTCTAACGCCGCTTTATCCGTCACCCACAAAAAAATGAATAGAAACAAAATAAGTCATCTGCCCCAAACTAAAATTGTTTCCCCATCAGAGGGTCCCTCATTCGAGGAAGATACCATTATCGACTGGAATGCTCCCCCCTAAAAACGAAGAATCGCTCAAGGGATCGAGTCTCAGCCCCAAGAATCGCCTTCTCTAAAAAGTCCACGTCAAGAGCTGAGCTAAATCTTCTGCACTAATAATGTCGCCTAATGTCGCCGCCACCGCCCCTACTGGATTTGAGTCGGCACACTTAGTGACCAGGAGAATTTCAATGGAAAATACTGTTTTTCCTTGAATCTTGCATAGAGACGATATCTCAAAGCGACCAGGATTCTGGTCGGGCTCCACAGTAGGGAATATTAGTGACTAAAGGTTTCCGCCTGATCCCGCAACTCCACGACCAACTCGCTATAGCCAGTATGGGGATCAGGCTGACGGATAAATCGGTGATTCAAGCTGTCGGCCAGAATGATTTCAGCTGTGGTAGCAATTTGACATCCCTTAACAAGTCGTCCAGCCAAAGTTTTACCTTGTCCATCGGCTAGACCAACATGGAGATGTTCACCGTAGATCGAGAGAGTTCCGCTCAGGCTAATTATTTCGAAGGGTCCATTGAATGTTTGAGATTCTGTTCGACCCGCCAATCGCAGTGAGGCTTTGCGAAGACTACCGACTCCCGTAATAATAAAGCCCGCCTGTATATGATGAGCAAGCGCAAACTCTAATAGGGCTTGGTGTAAGTCGGCGCCAGGATGCAATCTTAAAGCATGGGATTCGAGGGAAGGAGGAAGCGTTGTCAGCATCGTTGGACCTCGTATAGCTAATGTCTTAGCCTAAGCTGCTCGCAGTATAGACAGGTGATCTCGCAAGCAGCATTTAATAAAAATTTTTAATTCGCTCGCCCTGCTAGTTTGGCACGGATCATTGCTTCCCTTCAAGTATGATGTGGTCATTTCACCCGGCTTAGACTTCTCCTACTCGCCGATTCAGCGAGTAAAGCCTACAGTCAGTGACGGGAACAATCCCACTAAAATCAGAATAAATATTTTTCCCCTCCTCACCCAAGTATTTACAGTATTACCAAAGAATTACATGGCGACCGATTTACTCGTCCAGGAACTGAAAACCGCCGTTGCTCAGCGTCGAAACTTTGCGATTATTTCCCACCCCGATGCAGGAAAAACGACCTTAACCGAAAAACTGCTCTTATATGGGGGAGCAATTCACGAGGCGGGTGCAGTCAAAGCCCGTCGTAGCGAGCGTCAGGCGACCTCAGACTGGATGCAAATGGAACAACAGCGGGGGATCTCGATTACCTCAACCGTATTGCAATTTGACTATGACGGTTTCGAGCTAAATCTTCTGGATACACCCGGTCACCAAGACTTTAGTGAGGATACTTATCGGACTTTGGCAGCTGCAGATAACGCTGTCATGCTGATTGACGCCGCTAAGGGTCTAGAGCCCCAAACGCGAAAATTGTTCGAGGTGTGTCGTTTGCGCACATTACCGATCTTTACGTTTGTCAATAAGCTCGATCGCCCGGGTCGAGAGCCGCTGGAGCTCCTGGATGAAATTGAGCAAGAGTTGGGGATGTCAACTTATGCCGCCAACTGGCCCATCGGCATGGGGGATCGTTTCCAAGGTATCTTTGAGCGAAAAACTCAGCAATTTCATTTGTTTGAACGACAAGCCCACGGCAGCAAGCAGGCGTTAGACCGGACGCTCGATCTGAGTGATCCTCAAATCGACGACCTATTAGAAGAGGAGTTATATTTTCAATTTAAAGAAGAGCTGGAGATATTAGATGAATTGGGTGGTGAACTAGATCTTGAAAAAGTCTTAACAGGTCAAGTCACGCCCGTTTTTTTCGGGAGCGCCATGACAAATTTTGGGGTGGAGGTTTTTCTTCGTCGATTTCTAGATTTGTCCGCAGTTCCCAATGCCCGTCCTTCAACCATGGGCGAAGTTCCTCCGACAACGCCAGAATTTAGCGGCTTTGTCTTCAAACTTCAGGCAAATATGGATCCCAAACATCGTGATCGCGTAGCATTTGTGCGAGTCTGTACGGGCAAGTTTGAGAAAGATATGACGGTCAGCCATGCTCGAACCGGTAAAACTGTTCGACTGTCTCGACCCCAGAAACTCTTTGCCCAGGGACGTCATTCTCTCGACGTTGCTTATCCCGGCGATGTCATTGGCCTAAACAATCCCGGAGTTTTTGCCATTGGAGACACTATCTATACCGGCAAGAAACTGGAATATGAGGGAATTCCCTGCTTTTCTCCTGAATTATTTGCGTATCTCAAAAACCCGAATCCCTCTAAATTCAAGCAATTTCAAAAGGGCGTGCGAGAACTGAGGGAAGAGGGCGCCGTTCAAATTCTGCATTCTCAAAATGATCTTCGACGCGAGCCGATTCTAGCAGCGGTTGGGCAGCTTCAATTTGAGGTCGTCCAGTTTCGGCTACAAAACGAATACAATGTGCAGACTTTGTTAGAACCGCTGCCTTATAGCGTGGCTCGTTGGGTCGGTGCGGGCTGGGACGCTCTCGAAAAAGCAGGGCGCCTATTTAATGCGATCGCGGTTAAAGATGCTTGGGGTCGTCCAGTGCTGCTTTTTAAAAATGAATGGAATTTACAACAGCTAATAGGAGAACATCCCGAATTAGATTTACAAACAACCGCTCCGGTTGAAGCGGGTCTCGAACCGGACAAAGATTTTTAGGTCGTTTCGGGACTTTGATAAATCTGTGATCGCGAGCTGCTTATTGGTTGAGTTAGCCTATGCCCCAGACATCTTTGCGAAGCCGCTTTGCCGGTAGTCTATTGGGTAGCTATGTCGGAACTCAATATTTGTCCGAGCCGCTTAGCTTGCCCTGGCCTTGGGAGACTTGTTCGCAGAAAACTGAATTTGTCCCTCAACTCTTTACTACCGCTAGGCCAGGCCAAATAAATACTGATTACAGCACGTTAGCTTACCTTTCTTTACCGTGGCTATTGCTGCAGTGCGAAAGATCTCAATACGCCATACAAGAATTGGTTTCGCTTAACTCCCATTTACAGATATCGGCCCTTGGTCCTCTCATCGATTGGGCACATGCATTTTGCCGGTTAGTCATCAATCCATCCAGTAATCCCGAAGAATTTTGGGATTACTGGTGTGGTTGGCTCAGACGCTCCGAGCATCTAGAATTTCAGCGAGTTGGATTGGCTTTACACACCAACCTGAGCGTCGCGCAATTGCAATCTCAACATTCTCCAACTATTTCCAGCGCTCTGGCTTGGAGCAGTTTTTGTGTTGCAGCGACGCCCGATCAGCTGGATATTTGCTTACAACGAACTGCGATCGCCACGCGAAACCTGCCCTTACCAACAAGAAGCGTCGCGTTGGGTCTGTCCGGTGCAATTGCTGGCTGCTACTGTCCACAGCAAACCCTGGAGCATTTTGATGATTCGGCAACCTCTTTCGAACGGTTCCAACAATACAGCGCTGCATTGTGGCAGCACTGGAGTGGATTTTATTCAGATTCAGCAGGCAGCAATGCTGTTTATGCCAGTAGGACACTCAAGCCAGAACGTCGCCACCGTCTGATTTCTCAGCTCGAACTGGAGCGCAAATCTCATTGAGGTCTCTCCTTCTTAGAAAAGCTGGGCTATGATCTAAGCCTAAGAAAATCGTTAACCTCTGGCTAGAAAAGCGAAATTTTATAGCTTTAGCCAGATCGCTTAGGGCACTTCTGATTTTGAGTTTCCGAATCCTAGAGCATTCTGGCACGCAGTTCCCACCTTACGAAGGTAGCGACTGCTATGGGCGTTTCAATCTTTGCCTCATGTCTTTGTATTGCGATTGTTATGAGACTGCCTAACGTCTTATTGACTTGGAGAAGATGGCAAAAGCGATTTTCACCCGCTGACAAGCACGGTCTTTCCTTCGGTGCCGAGGCGTCCAGAGTGCGCACCGCATCCCCGCTGCCACGAGCTCAAACAGCATGGCCAATTCTTTTGCTCATTGTGACCCTTCTCACAGGTCTGATTGGGAACCGCTTCTACAACCAACCAGAATTTGGTCCTGGTACAATTGTCTCTACAACTATTACAGCGCCAGAATCTGCCCGCTTCGAAGACACAAAATCTACAGAAGAAGAGCGTAAAGCAATTCAAAATGGCATGATTCCGGTCCTAAAGCGAGACGCGGAAGCAACTCAGCAGACTCGACAAACCCTCGATACTTTTATTCAGACAATTACTAAATATCGTCAGTCTGCTGGCGATATTCCTTTCATTAAAGTTGAATTGTTATCTCTTGAAGATCAGACTCAGCTTCGTCAATTGCCCGATGATGCCTGGACGGAGTTTTTAGTTCCATTGAAGTCCAATGTATCTGGGCTTAATTTCCCCTCATGGACAAATTCTGCTCAATTTAAACGCTTAGATTTATCTACACAATCGTTCTTAAATACTCTGGAACCCCAACTCTCCTCTCAAGTTCGTCGAGAGTTGGTAAATAATTGGAGCAAGATCGAGCTGGCTCGTGCGCAATATGCTCAAACCCTTACAAACTTGCCTAGCCAGAGCCCCAATTGGAATTTAACGACTGAAAATTGGGCTGAATTGTTAGCCCTGTCTGATGAGCAGTGGCGGACTGCTCAGCAAGCCCTGAATTCTGCAACTGAACGCATTCTGATTCAAGGCGTCCCCCAAGGTTTACCCGCCAACTTGCTTGAGCAAAGCATCAATTTGCAATTAACGGCGGAAAAACCCTGTCCTGGGCAAGAAACATTTACGCAATTTTTACTCACAATACTGACACCGAATTTGGCGGAAGATACCGCTGCGACCAAGGAGAAAGCAATTCGTGCCGCCGATCGAATTCAACCGATCTATGTAGAGATTCAAAAAGGGGAGCCTATTGTTCAAACTGGCGAGACAATATCGCAATCTCAGTTTGTCCTGTTAGATGGTTTAGGCCTCAGTCGGCGAAAAATTAATTGGCACGGTCTGGCTTTAACTGCGCTCTTGGTTACGCTTGCCGCTCTATTCATTGGTATTATCGGCACCTATCGCAGTAGCTATCCACTGCGCCATCGCGATTATCTAGTATTAGGTTTACTAAGTCTTTCGGCACCGCTCATCACCTTGCTGGGGCTTAAATACTCCAACTTAGCTGCGGTCGGCTTACTTGCAAGTAGCTATTACGGTTCGGCGGTTGCCTTGGTTCAAGTTCTACTGTTGACTGGGTTGGTCCAATTTGCTACTGAATCTAGCCATTGGGATTTTCTATTAGCGGCAGCTGCCGGAGGCTTATTAGCCGCTGCTGTCGCCAGCCGACTTCGCTGCCGGGACGATCTGGCGCTATTAGGTGGAGTGGTAGGACTGGTCCAAGGCAGTGTTTTCTTAATTGTTAATCTGATTGAAAGTGCTTCTGCTGGGGCGATTCTGCGAGTTCTATTACCTGAAGCAGTGGTCTATGGGTTAGCTGGTCTTTGTTGGTGTATTGTTGCTCTCGGCATTTCCCCTTACCTAGAGAGAATCTTTGATTTAATTACGCCAATTCGTCTCGCTGAGTTGGCGAATCCTAATCGCCCGCTCCTGAAGCGTCTCGCCACGGATGCACCGGGCACTTTTCAACACACGTTGTTTGTCTCTTCTCTGGCTGAAGCTGCCGCTCGGGAACTGCGCTGTAATGTTGAATTGGTTCGGGCCGGTACACTATATCATGACATCGGCAAGCTTCATGATCCACAAGGTTTTATTGAAAATCAGTTGGGAGGTGTTAATAAGCATGATGTCATTGATAACCCCTGGGAAAGTGCCGCCATTATCAAAAAACATGTGGAGTATGGCTTGGTTCTCGCCCGGAAATACAATCTCCCCCAAGCTCTCCAAGGTTTTATTCCAGAGCATCAGGGCAGCCTATTAATCTCTTATTTCTACTACCAAGCTCAACGGAAGTGCGAGTCCGATCCTGACTGCAAGCTCGAGGAATCACACTTTCGCTACGATGGCCCGATTCCTCAATCTCGCGAAACTGGTATTGTGATGCTGGCTGACGGTTGTGAAGCAGCCTTGCGATCCCTGAAAGATGCGACACCCGATATAGCCTATTCAACGATTCACAAAATCTTCAAGGCTCGCTGGCGCGCTCAGCAGTTGAGTGGCAGCGGTATTCGTTACGATGAGCTGCCGAAAATTGCGGAAGTTTTTGTTTCAGTTTGGCAACAGCATAACCATCAACGTATTGCTTATCCCAAAGGCGCTTTAGAGCTGAAACCATCAAAGGCTGTTGGAAGTTAGTTCAATCCTTTGATTTTATTTGCCCGATGAGTAGGCCGAACTAAACTTTGAAGCCCAAGGACGGGGTCTGATTTCACATTCTAGAGAGTAGCCATTGGCTATTTTTTGTTAGGCTTTAAGCCCTCGGCTACCAGTCATGCGCCATGGATCCCTTTAGTCCCCATCCGCCTTCTTGGACCGAAACCGCCAAGCATGCAGTCAAATTTACCTGTCCGCGCTGTGGTGAATTGGCCGCTAACTGTCAACAGGTTTGGATTAATCGCCGGGCTCCTGTTCTGGGAGAGGATCGCCGTCGTAGATGGCAAGAATTCTATGCCTGTGAATGTGGACAAGCCTGGTGGGCTTGGAGCACTGATCGCCCACCACGGGACGTGAAAGAAACGTCATCCCTCGACGGTTGATGCCAAGTCTGCCAATTCCGGCAATCGCCAAAACAGCCTATTCTACATAAATAGCTTTATTGTGTTGAGGGGACATGCGGTTCTCAAAAATTTTAATTGCCAATCGTGGAGAAATTGCGCTGCGAATCTTGCATAGTTGCGAAGAGTTAGGGATCTCAACGGTGGCAGTTCATTCCACGATCGATCGCCAAGCACTGCATGTTCAACTGGCTGACGAAAGTGTCTGTATCGGCCCTCCTGCCAGTAGCAAAAGCTATCTCAACATTCCCAATATCATTGCCGCAGCGCTGACCCGCAGTGCTAACGCCATTCATCCTGGCTATGGTTTTTTAGCAGAGAACGCTAAATTTGCGGAAATCTGTGGGGATCATCATTTGACTTTTATTGGGCCAACACCAAAAGCCATGATCGCGATGGCTGACAAAGCCACCGCAAAAAAAACGATGCAAGCAGCGGGCGTACCAACGATTCCCGGTAGTGAAGGGCTGATCATTTCTGAGGAGGAAGCTCTGAGAAAAGCTCAAGATATTGGCTATCCTGTCATGATTAAGGCAACAGCTGGCGGTGGCGGTCGGGGGATGCGTCTAGTGCGGGAACCCAGCCAATTACCTGACTTGTTTGCGGCGGCTCAAGGGGAAGCGGCCGCTGCCTTCGGCAATGGGGGTGTCTATTTAGAGAAATTTTTAGAACGACCCCGACACGTTGAAGTCCAAATCCTGTGTGATGGTCACGGAAATGCCGTTCACTTAGGCGAACGGGACTGCTCCATCCAACGACGTCACCAAAAACTCTTAGAAGAATCCCCGAGTCCATTACTCTCTCCTGGATTGCGTGCGGAGATGGGGCAGGCGGCTGTACGAGCAGCTCAATCCATCAACTATGTGGGAGTCGGCACCATTGAGTTTTTGGTAGATCAATCGGGCCACTATTATTTTATGGAAATGAATACCCGTATTCAGGTGGAGCATCCTGTGACGGAAATGGTTACGGGACTGGACCTTATCAGTGAGCAAATCAAGATTGCTCAAGGCGATAAGTTATCTCTGACTCAGGACGATATTCAGCTCCGTGGTCATGCAATTGAATGCCGGATAAACGCCGAAGACCCGACTCACAATTTTCGGCCTCATCCCGGTAGAATTAGCGCTTACCTTCCACCCGGCGGTCCGGGTGTTAGGGTTGATTCCCATGTTTACCCAGACTACGAAATTCCCCCCTACTATGACTCTCTGCTCGGCAAATTAATTGTATGGGGTCCCGACCGTGACAGCGCCATTCGTCGGATGAAACGAGCGCTGCGAGAATGTGCGATTACTGGGGTGCCGACTACTATCGGATTTCATCAACAGATCCTTGAGCACCCCGCATTTTTAGCAGGTGCGGTCGATACTAATTTTGTGGCGCAATATTTGATGAGGTAAAGAGCGGCTTAAGGTAAGTGCTGCTGCAATAATTGCTCTAAGGGTTGGTTCGGTGTCATAACAAGGCCCGGATCAAGACTTTCAACCATCGATATGTTGTCTTGTTCTGGGAAATAACACCAACGACTGCCAACTGGAATTTTTCCTGGGGAATGGGGGTTTTGCGTTAACCAAATCAAAGGTTGATTAGGACATTCAAACTGTAGTGTTTCCCCAAAGCCGGCCCCTGCCAACACCTCCAATACAGCCGAGTTGCCTTGAATTAGTCCGGTACCTGGAGTCCAGAGCTGAACGGTAAATTGCGATCGCACACAGTAAAAATAGAGGGACGCCGCCACGATAACTGCGCGCTCAAAGGCGTCGGAGTTCCAGTTAGCTGAGCTATCGAGGGCAATAATTACTTCGGGTCCATTGACGATCTGCTCTAACTCCCGAACTTGTAGCTCTCCTAAACGGGCACTGTTGCGCCAATGGATTAAGCGGAACGGATCTCCTCGGCGATATTCACGTAGGGTCCGGGTCAAACCGTCACCTGCATTTTTATAGATGCGATCGCATTCTAAGCGATGCTGATTTGATTGACCCATTGAGTCCAACAATGGACAGTGTTTCAACGGCAGCACCCGAGGATAAATAACGGCTCGACACTTACTCTCATACAAGCGCTGGCACCAAACAACACCTAATGGCGCGCCCGTTCTTACGCTGCATTGCGACCAGCGATAAATCCCCCGAGAGGTTGCTAAATAATCTAATTCAAGATTGACGTTACTTTGAGGCGGTAGATACTCAACTGAAACTTTTTTAGATACACCCAGTTCTGTGGGAACTAGCTCGCATAGTTCGAAAAGCCCGATGGGGTAGGGAGAGGAATTGACAACCGCTAATTGAATAACCAAGCGGTCTCCCACACTAATGGGCGCTAACGGCTGTTTTGTGATCGCTAGAGCACGAAGAGCACGGCCAGGTAACCAAATGCCAACCATGAGTAGAGCGATGATGGTGCCGCACAGAACATATAACCAGCCAGCTAAAGTATTGGCAGCCGCACCGAAGAAACAGAGTGACAGCCCGAACAAAAGGGTGCCAGAGTAAGTCGGTCTAAACCAATGGATTTCGAGCCAAGACTCCCAATCCCTGAACAATTTAGATATGAGCATCATGTTCTCCGGGGAGTTTAGGCATAATCACAATGTAAACTTGCCGTTGCCAGCAGCATGCAGGAGTAATTTATGGAGTTAGAGTACCCAGATGATTTACTCTACGCCGAAAGTCATGAATATGTAAGGTTAGAAGAAAATATAGCAATCATTGGTCTGAGCACCTTCCTTCTAGACCAACTAGGGGAGGTTGAACAGATTAAGTTGCCTGAAGAAGGAGACGAAGTTGAGCAAGGAGAAAGTGTCGGTACGATCAAATCAGTCCGAGGGGTTGAGAATATCCACGCACCTGTATCAGGACTTCTGATAGAACGAAATCAAAGTTTGCTCAACGCACCCGAAGCCATCACCGATGATCCCTACGGGGATGGCTGGCTCATGAAAATCGAGCTTGTAGATGTTGAGGATGAAAACGAAGATGCCCTTGCTGATATGCTCAGCGCCCAAGCTTACCGAATTCAGCTGGAAGAACTTGAAGATTAGACTGACTCTAAGTTTGAGGCTGTGTTGGCCCCCTATTCTTCGCCCATCCGCCCCAGAATACCCGTAAAATCGCCAAGAAACATTGACAAACAGAATAAGGGAATTTTCCCAGGAAACCTCTACTACCCACTGCTAAATTTGACCCAAGCAACCTTTAGAAGAACATTGTTTTTACAAAGCAGAATGGAGTGTGAGAACTTAGCTCTTGCATAGAGCGCTCTCGTCACATGTTTTTATTGAGATATTGACAATTTTTCAGGGCATGATTTGCTTTTCGAGTAAAAACACTTGCGTGATTACACCAACACGAGGGTGCACTTGTAGGGGGGCAATTATCTTCAAAAGATCCGTAAATATCACACTGCCGATCCTAATGAAGTTCAGTATCATTACGCGTAGGAATCTCATGATTCTTACACTTTTATGGTTCTCAAGTTTGATACATTGCCGCGCAGGCTAAGTTGTTTCAACAGAGGCGAATTGATGTTCCAGAGCCGGAACTTATTTGAACGCAGTACTTAATTAATGAGTATTTTGATAGCAAAATGATAAATTCTGACTTGGTCAAGCGAAGAAGCATTGGGCTGTTGGCTGGCGGTTTAACAAGCTCCAGCATCTTGTTGAGCTACGTATCGCCTAGTTTGGCGCAACTGAACATCTTTAATAATCGCGCTGCATTCAACGCAGCGACTTCGGATACGGTCAAACAAACCGAAAGTTTCGAAGATGCTGTTTTCTTCCCGTCAAATGGTCTGCTCCAGACGCTGGATGATGGAGATCCTGCTAATTTTGGGACTGGGTTGAATAGTCAAACAACGGCGATTGGCGTGGGTGGCCCTAGCGATGTTATTTTCGCACCCGGTGATATTGTTCCTGGTGTGAACTTCTTTGCTCCACAGAACTTCCAAGGTGGCGGGGAAGACTTTCTTCTCAATACTTTTCGCAGCAGTGTAGGCGGCAATGTTTATTTGGGGATGAATTCCAGCAATGTTGCTCTGGAGATCATATTTGATACCCCAGTCACGGTAGCGGGTCTTGACTTGTTACGGTTTAGGTCTGATGGGGATGTGCGAGTTGACGTCTTCACCGCTAATGATTTTCAAAATCCATCTTTTTCTACTTCCTTGGCTGTCAACGGTGTCACCCCAGCCTGGCCTGCTGACCCTGCACCGACCTTTTTTGGGGTGTCTTCAAATCTGGCTGATATCATAAGGCTGGAAATTTTTGCCCTTGGTACCGAAGACGTTGAACTCATTGATAACGTCACATTTGACTCTCCTTCTCCAGAATTGCCCGAACCAGTTTCTGTGGTCTCTTTGAGCCTTCTGGGCTTGCTTGTGTCTCGCAAAGTTCGCAATAGTTAGAGCCTTGTTTCGAGCTTATTTTCAATCAACGAAGAAGCCTTCGCATTATTGGCGAAGGCTTCTTCGGTATAAACAGCAAACGATAGTAATTAACCCGTTCGTCAAGAAGTGATTGCATGCCAGAGCGCGCTGAGTCGGGTTATTTGAAATTAGCCTTGCCTTTAACGTTCTGGCTAAGACAATACATTCTATTGCGGGACTATAGCGAGCAATCCACTGGCTTTTAGTAAGGCATGGGTTTGGGCTGGACGGCCTCGAAACTTCACAAACACATCTTCCGGTGGGACACTGCCACCCAATGCCAGCACTGTCTCGCGGAACTTTCGGCCAACTGCTTGCAAGGATGCAGTATTGTCGAGTCCGGCTTCTTCAAAGGCGGCAAAGGCATCAGCACTAAGCACTTCGGCCCACTTGTAGCTGTAATATCCCGCAGCATATCCTCCGGCAAAAATATGTCCGAAGGCACAAAGGAAATTGTCTTCGGGTAAGGGGGCTAGAACTGTGGTGTCCTGAGCGATGCGATCACGTACTTGCGCAGCCGTTTTGCCCTCTCCGGGCTGATATCGATAATGCAGTTCAATATCGACCAAACCAAAATGAAGCTGACGCAACATTGCAGAACCACTCATGTAATGGCGGGCTGCCAGTAGCTTTTGGTAGTATTCTTCCGGTAACGGCTCCCCTGTCTCATAGTGCTTCGCCATGCCAAAGAGGGTTTCCCGGTGATAGCACCAATTTTCCATGAATTGACTTGGTAGCTCAACGGCATCCCACTCAACGTTATTAATTCCGGCTGCGCCCGGATAGTCAATCGTGGTCAACATGTGCTGTAGCCCGTGACCAAATTCATGAAACAGCGTTTCCACTTCGCTAAAGGTCATGAGGCTAGGTTTGCCATCCACCGGCGGTGTTTGATTACAGGTTAGGTAAGCCACCGGTAGCCGGATTTCACTAGACTCGCCGCGCTGGAGACGTGCCCGATTGACACATTCCGCCATCCAAGCACCGCCGCGTTTTTCGCCCGGCCGACTGTAGGGATCGAGATAAAAGTAAGCGATGGGTTTCCCGTCCGCTTCAGTAATTTTGAAGAAGCGCACATCCGGATGCCAGATGGGCGCTTCTCCGTCAGCGGCTGAGATGAAAACGCCGAAAATTTGTTGAGACAGCTCAAATAGACCGTTGAGAACCTGAGGTAGCGGAAAATAAGGGCGAAGCTCTTCAGCGGTAAAGGCAAATTTTGCTTCCCGTTGCCGTTCCGCCCAATAGGGAATATCCCAATGATTAAGCGTCTCAGCTTGAGCAAACGCCTTCAAGTCCTCATATTCCCCTTGAGCCGCGGGGTAGCTGACCGCT
>JBCDHF010000054.1:0-15246 GCA_038750375.1 Cyanobacteria bacterium P01_H01_bin.15 | reverse complement strand
TTCTCCCAACTATTGTCGCTGTAATGTCGGAGTTTTTTTAACCCTGATTAAGTTCGTCCTGGGACAAAGTATGGACACGATTTTCTCGCCGTTGGTTTAACCATTGCTGCAAGATAATCTGTGCGGCTTGGCGATCGATCGCCGCTTTGTCCCGTCGTGGAGAAAAGTGACGGCACTGCTGCTTCAACTGTGCTTCGGCTTCAACAGAGGTCAATCGCTCATCTACATATTCAATCGGTAGATTCAACGCCCGCGCCAAGCGTTCGGCATAATGTCGTACCCGATCAGCTTGCTTCCCAATATCGCCATCTAGAGTGTAAGGAAAGCCTACCACCAAAATCGTTGCGGCCCGCTCTATGACTAGCTCTTGAAACTGAACCACATCCGCTGGAAATTTGCCGCGTTTGATAGTGGTCAGGCCCGTCGCAATAAGTCCGGTCCCATCACAGCCAGCAACCCCAATTCTGCGTTGTCCCACATCCAGCCCGAGGGCAGAGATCGGCTTTCTCACAACTTTCAGCCCAGACCAACGTACCCTTACTCGCCTGGATTTAGCGGGCGATCGCTTTCTGACAGAGTTTCAAAACCCGGGTTACGCTCCGGCAATGAACCGAACGTATCAAATGCGATGCGACTAGGGATTGGCGTACGAGCTGGCTTAAGCCCTTGTAGTACTTCGGGCAATTGCAGACCATCCAATGGGCGAACTTCACGCAGTTTATGCCACACCGAGCGCGACATCAGTAAGGTTTGTTCAGCTGGTGCCGCTCCCAGTTGCGCTAAAAATTCTTCTCGCTCAGATTGATAATCAGTCGACGCTAACCGCAGAGATTGAGAGGGATACGCTTGCACCAACTGCGCCATCTGACCTAATAGCTTGGGATATAGCCAAGTGTAGGCTGGATGCACGGTCAGTTTCGCCTCATGGGAGCGCGAACCATCGGTGACCAGATCTAACGCGTAATAACCAATGGCCGCCCGTCGTTGCGGCTCAAAAACATAGCCGCAAACTTGACGCTCGGGACGACGAAAACGCTGGACTTGAGCTAAGACGGCATCCCCGAGATCCGAACGAAAGTCTTGCTCATGGCGATCAAAGACTTGACGAAGCAGCGGCGGCATCGAAACCGTATCCAATTGATAAAGCACTTGCGCATCCGCATTTCCCACCGGCATCAAATTCGCTAATTCACTCGATTGAGTGGCCAAAGAGTCGAGGAGCTCAGGATCTAGATGCCAGTAGGTGACATGGGCTAAAGGCTGAAACCCATTCTCACGATAAAGACTGAGCTCTCGCTTTTGATTGATTTCAACTTCCAATAACCAAGTGCGAGCCTCTAAGACTTGCTCCAAACAATAGCGCAGTAGCTGAGAGCCACTACCTTTCATCCCTGTTGCCAGCAGTAGGGCCGGGACTGAGGGATCGGCCAGCAGCCATTCAATCTCCCAAGTCGTACGGGCATGGTTAAACGGTGCGACCTTGACTAATCCTTGAATCTGCTGGTCTTGCTCAGCTAAATATAGATTCAGCTCAGATTTTAGGGGATTAGGGAAAAGACGCAGCGGCTCTAGGAGTCGAAACCAGGGACGCAAATTGCCGAGACTGCGGGAGGCTTGTTGGCAACTTAAGTCAATATCCGAGTCTTCTCTTTCTGCCATCCGAGCAATGAACGCTTCAATCGCCCCCCAATCCCGCGAATGAACTGGACGAATTTGAAGCGAGCCAGCATTGTTAGGAGAAGCACTCATAGGTCTTGAGGAATTCTGGGAACGGTCAATAACATAGTAGTGGAACTAATTCGGCCAATCTAAGCCTTACAACCACTATTTGACATCATTGTATCGTTTTCAGTAGTAGACCTTGAATGAGGTCCATCAAAATTATCCTAAGATATCGCGTTCGACAGATCGCTTAGAACATTTCTGATTTTAAGTTGTCTAATTCTAATGCGTCTGACACGCAGCCCCCCCTTTGGACGGTAGGGGCTTCTACATGAGCGACACAGTGTGAGTTTGCCCAATTAGGTCATCCGGACCTGGACGCTTCGATTACTGGTAGCGGGTTAGTTCTATCCGATAGCGGCTTTTTTTTGTAACGTTGATATCGCCGATCGCGAGCCGTCCTTTACCACGATAGGTCACAAGGTCTCCCGTTTGTAGCCCGTGACTGGCCTGAGTGATTTCCTTCCAGTTGACCCGTACGTCACCTGCGCCAATGGCATCCGCCATTTTGCTGCGAGACATGCCAAATCCAGCAGATGCGATCGCATCTAACCGTAATGAGGCTTCGACGGTGGTCATTTCTTTCGTTTTGGGCGGACGAATTTTAAGATCGCTGAGGGGAATCGGAGTCGTTTTTACAGGCACCGAGCGAACTTGATTCAAGGCAGTCTGCAGAAAATCGGCAATTTCGGGCACCACCAGAATCTGGGCCCCGCGCTCACCCAAAACCACAATATCCCCTACTTTGTGGCGGACAATACCCGTTCCAAGCACCGCCCCTAAAAAGTCTCGATGGGTTGCTGGGTCAAACAAAAAATTACCCGCCACGCTGAGCAAGGTCAAATCTACTAGCTCTTCACTCAACGGAATTTCAGCACGCGCCAGCGCGATACGCTGCCGTTCCGCCTGAGGATAGCCCCCGCCGGAAATGAGTGAGATCTCGGTCAAGCGACTAAATATTTCCGTCGCTTCATAGATGACCGGAGGACCGTAAAAATCGCAAAGCGTCACCTCCCACTTGCGCAGCGCAGATTCAGCTTTATCTAATATGCGAGCTAACTCTTCAGGATTATCGGACCCTGCGAGTAATTTATCTTTCGGCAGCATTATCTCGATTTCGATTGTTATGGCTTTCGCCAGATCGCTGAGAATACTTTTTATTTTGAGTTACCCAATTTATAGCTTTCGCCAGATCGCATAGGTCACCTCTGATTTTGAGTTGCCCAATCTAAAAGCGCTCTGGCACGCAACCTCAAAGACCCGGTCTAATCAAGCACTTTCCGTCATTTCGTAGTAGCTTTCAATCCGATCGGCTTGACAATTCTGCAGAACAGTCTGGGCTGTCCGCTTGAGCGCAGCCGATCCCTTGGCTGCGACCAAATACTTACCCTGAGCCAATAACCCCGTCAAAGAGCGACGAGGACCTTCGGTATTAGTTAGCTCCATGCCGCCACCAGCAACCACGCTCCCCATGCCAGCTGCGATCGCCCCAAAACAGCCGCCCAAAATATGATCGAGCAGAGCTGGACCGCCAGGAATAATGGTCAGCCCCGTTTGCCAATTAAAGCCGTACCCCGAAATGAATCCAAATGGCACTAGCCACGTCGCCATTTGGCGAATCCGTCCGAGCACTTTTGCTCGGGGGTCAGAAAGCCCAAATCCACTCAACGTGCGATAGCCCGTACCGATAATTCCAATACTCTCAGGGCTGATATCAGCCTTTTCCAGTTCCGTGTAAGCAGCTTCTGCTTCCAAGCGATCATTGAAAATACCAATAACTACGTTCATCTGCTTAATCTACCTCTGCCGTACTTTTTCCGGGATACTGACCGGCGATAACGTTGCGATCGCTTTTAAATTTTGTGATCGCACTAGTTCTATAAAATCTAAGCTGCTACGACCTTCTAGCTGCATGGCAGCTTCAAGCCCGGTCATCAGATAGCGAGCCGCTTCTTTGCGCGAATATCCTCGCCGTTCAGCAACCTTTAGGGCCGCCTCATCTGCCGCTAATTCTTGACCCGTACTGCGATTATTACGCCAAACTTGAGTCACTGCCATGGTGGTTAATCCCCCAGCAACCAGTATTCCAATCACATCAGTTTGAAAAAGCTCAACTCCTAGACCCAACAAACCGGCGAGCGCGGCCCCTTGATACAGATCAGGCTTAAACCAGCGGATATTAGTCAGCCCAGTGACCGCCCTCAGCAGTAGCAGATCTTGCTCCGGTTGAGATAGCTGAAACCACAGCGAAAAATTAATACTGATAGCCCGCGCCTCTCGATTCCAGGGAGCAGGAAAGCGTGTGGCGATGACCTGAGGCTGCTGAGGCTTACTCACAAGCTTGGTAAACATCCGCCCGGAAGCAGGCATCAAATCGAGTAAGCGACTAATCTCTAATTGCGGATTCATCCGTTCGGTCCGACGTCTGGCTATCCCCTAATTTTTACCATCAAAAGTTTAGCGCTGACGCCTTAGTCTGCAATATCTGCGATTATCGTACGCGCCTTCTCCACAGCAGCTTCGGGTAGAGGAATATAGTCTAACTCGGCGCTCAAGGCTTGCCCATTAGTCAGACTCCAGTCCAAAAATGCTTCAAGTTCTTGGGCTTTAGCCGTGTCATCGCCATAGTTTTCGTAAACCAGAAGCCAGCTATAGGTCACGATGGGATACGCCTCTGGGCTAGCCGGATCTGGATTAAACCCCCGCAAATTGTCGGGTAGATCAATATCAGCAACGCCCGCCTCGCTTGCAGCCAAAGTTGGCGTCTGAAATTGACCAGCTTGATTTTCTAAAGCCGCGACTGAAAGTCCTAACTGCGTAGCATAGCTAACTTCAAGATAACCGATAGTGCCGACGCCCTGCTGGATTTGAGCACTGACACCGCTGTTAGATTTCACCCCTGTTCCCACTGGCCAGGAAACATTCACACCGCTGCCGACGCGATCGCGCCAGTCTTCGCTGATCGCGCTCAAATGGCGAGTAAACGCGGCAGTCGTGCCACTCCCATCAGAGCGATGAATGGACAAAATCGGCAGATCCGGCAAAACGACGTCCGGATTCAACGCAGCAATCTGAGGATCATTCCAGCGCTGAATTTGACCCAGAAAAATGGCTGGATATACTTCCCGAGAAAGCTTGAGACCAGAAGGAACGTCAGGCAAGTTATACGCGATCGCAACACTGCCTGCCGTCGCGGGTATCAGGATGACGCCTGCCTCCACCTGCGCCATTTCTTCATCGGTTATAGCCACATCACTACCGGCAAAATCGACCGTTCCCCCCATAAACTGACGGACCCCAGCAGCACTCCCATTAGGTTGATAGTTAATGATCAAGTTGGGCTTGTCTTTGGTATAGGTCTGAATCCACCGTTGATAAAGAAACACGGGAAAAGACGCGCCAGTTCCAGTTAAATAAACCGGCTCAGCTAACTTCCCCCCAGAGTCAACAGAGGAGGAATCCGGCGAACCGGTTTGGCAAGCGCTTAATGCCAGGACTAGACCCAGTGGAATCAGCCGAGAGCACAAAGCAAAAATTTCCAAATTAGGAATAGTCATAGGGTTTGTGTCGATTGAAGAGTTCTGATTTGGGTGGAATCGCAGCTACTGGGATCGCAAAAGAGTAAGAGTCACCTAGGATTCACATTTTTCGGTGTCCAGCTTTTGAATACAGCGAGCTTGCTCCTCCGGGCTTAAATCAGTCCATTCCAAATCTCGTCGATAGACCGCGCCATTATGCCCGGTCAAAAATCTCGGCAGTTGGCGATAGTCCAAAAGTTCCAGAGTCCCCATGTCATAGGTGGTATAAGCCATTAACTCTGGGTCATCGTAGTTGACATCAATGACGGTCATAGCTTTAAACGGCCGCAAATTCCCATCGATTAAGGGCCGAGGTCTCGAGCCAATAATCCCCATGTGCAAAAGCTGCAGCTCTCCCCGGTGAGCAGGGTAGTAAGCGTGCTGATGTCCGCTGATGTAGGTATGCACATTATGTTTTTCAAGTAGGGCGCGCAGCTGGTCCGCATTGTCCATCACTTCGCCGGGTTTGTCCCGCCCAGTAGCCACACCATAGAGCGGCAAATGCCCCAATAAAATGCGCAACTTAGCCGATTGCGCCTCCGAGCTCGCGAGCATTGCTTCCACTTTCGCTAGCTTCTCAGCGGGAATTTTGCTGGAAGATCCATCCCAAACCACAAAGAAAATATCGTCCTGTCGGAAGCTGTAGTAAAACGGGAATTCCTCACGCTCGATAAACTCCACTCCTGGATCATGCTCTGGATTCTGCCAGTAGGCGGCTGCAAGATCGCGCTCTTGCTGAAAAAGGAAGGTCTGGCTTGGGCTCTGAGCACTCGAGGCGTCATGGTTGCCTAAAGTAAAGCCATAGGGAATATTGGCGTTTCTCAGGGGCTCGCTCACATGCTTGTCGAAAGCTGCCCACATGGCTTCAATCTGGGGCTGAGTCAACGAAAGATTTTGTCCAGCGATCATATCTCCACTACAAAGCACCACATCTGGAGACCAAAACGGCAATAAGGTGATCGCTTTATCAACTTCCGGGTCGTAGTCGGTGCTGCCATAAGCGCCATTGAGATCGCTAATAACCATCAAGCGCACATCTCCACGCGGAGGATTAAACAGCTCATGGGGAAGTTCGGCAATCAGTTGTTGAGCTTCGGGAGATAGGGCTGGCTTCGCGACTTCCTCTTGAACAGGTGTTGACTCAGACGAAGGTTCAGAGATTAGACTTTGCGATCCCACACAAGCGATTAAGCCCAAAAGTCCTATCGCGAGGAATCTGCTCATCCTTTGCCGCCATCTTCGCATCATCTCCATACTCCTGCTGAATATCCGGGTCACCTATCCGCATAGTCGGACCAACTATTCCTTGCGATGGTTTCGTAAAAAAAGCCTCCCAAAAGGAAGGCTGAACTAAACAAGTTATTAGCAAGGCACGATGGCCAACTCCTTAAGTATTCGCAACTAAGCTGAGCTGCGCCTGTTTTTCTCCTGAGAAAATATTGGACCCTGCCTGCGAGCAATCCATTCGATGCCTCTTCGTCGCTCAAAACAACCGACTGCGAAAAGTTGATAGCATTTTTGACACTAACCACTTTGCCCGAGCCCATGCCCTAAAGAGTGTCAGAACTATTCGATTCACACCGTAATCGCACAGAATCACCGTGGGACGGCAGACCTTCGGCCTTGGTCAGACTTGCGATCGCTTGGCCGACCTCATTGAGCGCTTGGGGCGTGTACTGAATCAAGCTGGAGTACTTCATAAATGTCTCAACGCCCAATGCTGAGGCGTAACGAGCAGCACCGGAGGTCGGCAGGGTATGGTTTGGACCCGCCAAATAATCCCCCACTGCTTCCGGCGTAGAACTTCCCAAGAAAATAGCCCCCGCATGACGAATTTTTTCCATCAACGCCCAGGGCTCTCGGACCTCTAATTCCAAATGCTCCGGTGCAAAAAAGTCCGACAGCTCTGCCGCTATCTCCAAATTTTCAACCACGCCAATTAAGCCGTAGTTAAAAACAGCTTTTTCTGTCAATTCTCGTCGCTCATGATGACGGAGCTGCTCCTCAACCGCCTTATTGACTGCTTTTGCCAATAATTCACTATCCGTCAGTAAGATTGAAGCCGCCAAAACATCATGCTCAGACTGAGCGAGGAGATCCGCCGCCACATGTTGAGGGTTCGCTCGCCCGTCAGCAATAATCAAGACTTCAGATGGACCCGCCAGCGAATCAATCCCGACTGTACCGTAAACAATCTTTTTAGCCAGGGTCACGTAAATATTGCCGGGTCCCGTAATCACATTAACCGCAGGTATCGTTTCCGTGCCATAAGCCAACGCCGCGACCGCCTGTGCGCCGCCGACCCGATAAATTTCTTCAATTCCGGCCTCTTGAGCCGCGACTAAGACCGCTGGGTTGATCCGACCCTCCGCGCCTGGCGGCGTCACCATTACAATTCTCGGCACCCCAGCGACTTTGGCCGGAATCGCATTCATCAATACCGTACTGGGATAAGACGCCTGCCCCCCAGGAACGTACAAACCGGCCCGATCAACTGGAGTATAACGCTTACCCAGAACAATCCCTTGATTAGCAAAATGAACCCAAGACTGAGGAACTCGCAACCGATGAAACGCTTCGATTTGTTGCCGAGCAAGCTGAATGGCATCTAGTAAATCTTTGGAAATTTGTTGGTAAGCAATATCCAATTCGGACCCTGTCACGCGTAATTGGGCCGCCGTCAGAGTTTGTCGATCAAACTTAGCCGTAAACGCTAACAGAGCCTCATCACCCCGGTGCTCCACTTGGTTCAGAACGGACTCTACAGTTGCCAACTTGTCCTGCAGGTTGTCCTGATGGGTTCGTCGTTGAATTCGCTTGAGTTCCGCCTGAATATTGTTCGGATCAGTAATAATTCGCAACATGGGGTCTAGGCAAAAGAGTGCGGTTAATCTGCAAGGAATTCACAATTCATGTCAGCTCGCTTGAGGAAGTCCCGTTTGAGCCTGTCCTTAAAGCTTAGCTTGTTGTTTGAGCTTTCCGCTGTCGCTATTTGGAGGGTCCTACCACTGAAATTCCGCAATCACGAATTGTATGCCACCACCAATTCATTCAGCAAAAGTCCCCATTGCCTGTTAAGATATTGAGTCCGGAAAACATATTTTATTAGGCGTCTCAACGAAATATTGTGGCTAATAGTCGATCAGCACTAAAACGCATTCGCACAGCAGAACGGAATCGTCTGCGTAATAAGTCCTACAAGTCAGTTGTCAAAACTTTGACGAAGAAGTACATCGCGGCTGTTGAAACCTATGCAGCGGACAATTCCCCTGAGAACTTGGAGAGCGCAAAGCTAGCGCAGGCAGCGGCTTACAGCAAAATAGATAAGGCCGTAAAAGTTGGCGCTTTTCATGCCAATACCGGAGCCCGCAAGAAGTCCAATTTGGCTCGCCTATGGAAACGGCAAGCACCTTTATTGTCTGGCGCTCAAGCTTAAGCGAGCAGGCTTCTCGTAAGTGCTGGAATCCATGGCATTGTTTCGCAGCTCTTCCGAGAAGTCTATGGGCCGCAATCTGGCCGAGGTTGATGTCTGAAACCTTGCTATGAGCTAGCTTTAATTCAGAAAGCTACAAATTTAGTTAAGCCAGATTGTTTTGAAGGTGTTCATTGACACCATTGTGGAACGTCAGCATGAAGTTAACTTAGAGCGGGTCCAGTAAATCTGGTTTTTAGTGAGCGCATGGAGTTAATTGATACTCACGTTCATTTAAATTTTGAAGTTTTTCAGTCTGATTTGGACGATCTTCGCCAGCGGTGGCAGCAGGCGAATGTTGTTCAGCTTGTCCATTCTTGCGTAACCCCTACCGAGTTTTCTGCTATTGCAGAGCTGTCAGACAAGCTTCCCGAACTTTCATTTGCGGTGGGTTTGCACCCCCTGGACGTAGCCGAGCATTGGCGACCCGCTCTCGCTGACACCATTCAATCCTTGGCAACATCTCACCCTAAAGTCGTGGCCATCGGCGAAACCGGGCTGGATTTTTTTAAGGCGACGAATCGAGCTGAACAAGTTGAGTCTTTGAAATCTCAGTTGCTCATTGCCCAATCATTAGATTTGCCCGTCATAATTCACTGTCGAGATGCCGCGGCTGAGCTGAAGGAATTTCTCGACAGTTTTTTCAATGGTTATGGACCCGTCAAGGGCGTCATGCATTGTTGGAGTGGAGCCGCCCAGCAAACTCAATGGTTTCTGGATTTTGGCTTTTACATTAGTTTTAGTGGCATTATCACGTTCAAAAATGCCCACACCGTTCGCGCGTCAGCCAGCATCGTCCCCTTAGAGCGATTGCTTGTGGAGACAGATTGTCCCTTTCTAGCCCCGGTTCCCCATCGAGGAAAGCGGAATGAACCGTCTTTTGTGCGTAATGTAGCTGAACATGTAGCCGAACTACGTCAGGTTTCACTAGAGTCTCTCGCTCAACAAACGACAGAAAATGCGCGGCGATTATTTCGCCTTGCCCCTTTGCTTACAAGTAGTTCACCTGCATCCGTTGTCTAGCCAAGGTCGCCATGCCCCCAATTTGTTTTGAAAGATCTTTAGTGTTTAGCTCTAATTTATTCTACTTAGGCTGTATGCTGCCATTTTCCCCTTGATTTGGATTCTCTCGACCCCTTAATTTCCCTGACTCCATTGTTTGCGATCGCTTAATTTCTATGAGTAACCTAATTCATCACAATCTATTGCCCGACCTTATTGAAATTCAGCGAGCCAGTTTTCGCTGGTTTTTAGAGCAAGGACTGATCGAAGAACTCAACAGTTTCTCTCCAATTACCGACTATGCGGGCCGGCTAGAACTACATTTGCTGGGGGACCAATATCGTCTTAAAGAGCCAAAATACAACGTCGAGGAAGCCAAACGGCGAGACAGCACTTACGCGGTACAAATGTATGTTCCCACTCGCTTAGTAAACAAAGAAACGGGCGAGATCAAGGAAATGGAGGTCTTCATTGGCGATCTCCCCCTAATGACGGAACGGGGAACCTTCATCATTAACGGTGCTGAACGCGTCATTGTTAATCAGATTGTCCGATCGCCGGGAGTTTATTACAAGTCAGAAACGGATAAAAATGGTCGTCGGACCTACTCTGCTTCTTTGATCCCTAACCGCGGTGCCTGGCTCAAATTTGAAACGGACAAAAATGACTTGGTTTGGGTCCGGATTGATAAAACCCGCAAAATTAGCGCTCAAGTCCTACTCAAAGCTATTGGTCTTAGTGATAACGAAATTTTCGACGGGTTGCGCCATCCGGATTATTTCCAAAAGACCCTGGATAAAGAGGGCAACCCGACCGAAGAAGACGCGCTACTCGACCTCTATCGGAAGCTACGTCCAGGAGAACCGCCAACCGTTACCGGTGGGACCCAGTTGCTCGAATCGCGATTTTTTGATCCCAAACGTTATGACTTGGGTCGCGTTGGTCGTTACAAACTCAATCGCAAGCTACGACTAAACATCCTCGATACCGTTCGCATTCTGACTCCAACCGACATCATGTCTGCGATCGACTATCTTGTGAATCTGGAATTTGACATTGGATCTACTGACGACATCGATCACCTTGGTAATCGTCGGGTTCGCTCAGTGGGCGAACTGTTACAGAACCAGGTTCGGGTGGGTCTTAACCGCTTAGAGCGGATCATTCGGGAACGCATGACGGTTAGTGAAGCAGACACTTTAACCCCCGCGTCCCTTGTCAATCCCAAACCCTTAGTCGCAGCCATTAAGGAATTCTTTGGTTCATCACAGCTGTCTCAGTTTATGGATCAAACAAATCCGCTAGCTGAGCTGACTCACAAACGGCGCCTTTCCGCTCTAGGTCCTGGTGGTCTAACTCGTGAACGCGCTGGCTTTGCGGTACGAGATATTCATCCGTCACACTATGGTCGAATTTGCCCGGTAGAAACGCCTGAAGGCCCAAATGCGGGACTCATCGGTTCTTTGGCAACCTATGCTCGCGTCAACGAATACGGTTTCATTGAAACCCCCTATTATCGGGTTGAAAATGGGCGGGTCTTTAAAAACGAACTGCCAGTTTATCTCACTGCTGGCGAAGAGGATGATCTTCGGGTCGCACCAGGAGACGTTGCCACGGACGATGACGGCTATATTTTGGGAGACTCGATCCCTGTTCGATACCGCCAAGAATTTTCGACGACCTCTCCCCAGCAAGTGGACTACGTTGCCGTATCCCCCTTGCAAATCGTCTCTGTGGCGACTTCATTAATCCCATTCCTGGAGCACGATGACGCCAACCGGGCGTTAATGGGCTCCAATATGCAACGCCAAGCGGTTCCCCTTCTTCGTCCGGAGCGACCATTAGTCGGCACGGGTCTGGAAGCCCAAGCAGCCCGAGACTCTGGAATGGTCGTGGTTGCTCGCAACCATGGCATCGTTATTTATGTCGATGCCACCATTGTTCGCGTCAAGGTGACAGAACCGGGGCAGCCACCCACTGAAGATGCGCCGGTTATTGATTACCACTTGCAAAAGTACCAGCGCTCTAATCAAGACACCTGCCTGAATCAGCGTCCCCTCGTTGACTACGGCGAAGAAGTCGTTCCGGGACAAGTTTTGGCGGATGGTTCTTCGACTGAAGGCGGGGAAATTGCCCTAGGTCAGAACGTTACTATCGCCTACATGCCTTGGGAAGGATACAACTACGAAGATGCCATCTTAATTAGTGAGAGGCTTGTTTTTGATGACGTTTACACCAGTATCCACGTTGAAAAGTTTGAAATTGAAGCGCGCCAAACTAAGCTAGGACCCGAAGAAATTACTCGAGAAATCCCGAATGTTGGGGAAGATTCGCTGCGTCAACTCGACGAGCAAGGCATTATTCGTACCGGGGCTTGGGTTGAATCTGGCGATATTTTAGTTGGAAAAGTTACGCCCAAAGGAGAATCTGATCAGCCCCCGGAAGAAAAGCTGCTAAGAGCTATTTTTGGAGAAAAGGCGCGGGACGTACGAGACAATTCACTACGAGTGCCCAATGGTGAAAAAGGACGAGTAGTTGATGTGCGCGTCTTTACCCGTGAGCAAGGGGATGAGCTGCCGCCTGGCGCAAACATGGTTGTGCGCGTGTATGTTGCACAGAAGCGGAAGATTCAGGTCGGCGACAAGATGGCGGGTCGTCACGGCAATAAAGGGATAATTTCCCGGATACTCCCCTTGGAAGACATGCCTTATCTGCCGGATGGTAGCCCAGTTGATATTGTGCTCAATCCGCTGGGTGTACCTAGCCGTATGAATGTTGGTCAAGTGTTTGAGTGCCTACTGGGCTGGGCGGGAGAACATTTAGGGGTGCGCTTTAAAATGACCCCTTTTGATGAAATGTACGGTGAAGAAGCATCTCGTAAAACGGTACACGGCAAAATCAAGGAAGGCTCTCGTCGCCCCGGTCGTGACTGGATCTTTGACGAAGAAAATCCAGGCAAGATTCAAGTGTACGACGGCCGCTCTGGGGAACCATTCGATCGTCCGGTGACTGTCGGTAAAGCGTATATGCTCAAACTTGTTCACCTAGTGGATGATAAGATTCACGCGCGTTCTACCGGTCCTTACTCACTGGTGACGCAACAACCTCTGGGCGGTAAAGCCCAACAAGGAGGACAGCGCTTTGGCGAGATGGAGGTTTGGGCGTTGGAAGCTTACGGCGCAGCCTATACCTTGCAAGAACTGCTGACCGTTAAATCGGACGATATGCAAGGTCGAAATGAAGCCTTAAATGCCATTGTTAAAGGTAAACCCATCCCTCGCCCGGGAACGCCAGAATCCTTCAAGGTCTTGATGCGTGAGCTTCAGTCTCTAGGTTTAGACATCGCGGTGCATAAAGTCGAAACCGATGAAAACGGCATGAGCCGAGATCAAGAAGTGGACTTGATGGCCGACACGGCTCGCCGCTCTCCTAATCGCCCGACCTATGAATCCCTAAACTCTGAGGAGCATTTCCAAGAGGAAGAGGTTTAGCCCAATCGCAGGGGTATTGATTGACCCCTGAGGTCAATCAATACTCTTCTCCCATTGATTTAATCTTGATTTTCTTGACGTTCAGCAACTAACCAAAAGGAGTCGGCATGACTGCCAAAGATGCAATCTTTTTTAATCGCGTAGTTGATAAGAAAGGGCTCAAAAAGCTTGTAGCCTGGGCTTATACCAATTTTGGGAGTGCCCGCTGTGCTACGGTCGCGGACCATATTAAGTCCCTGGGATTTCGCTACGCAACCCGGGCGGGGGTTTCAATTAGTGTCGATGATTTACAGGTGCCGCCAGTTAAGCGCCAGATGTTGAACAGTGCCGAACAAGAAATCAGGACGACCGAACAGCGCTATTCTCGCGGAGAAATTACAGAGGTTGAGCGTTTTCAGAAAGTTATTGATACCTGGAACAGCACCTCAGAAGCACTCAAGGACGAAGTAGTTCGTAATTTTCGAACTACAAACCCGCTAAACTCAGTATACATGATGGCGTTTTCGGGTGCTCGGGGCAACATGAGCCAAGTTCGTCAACTTGTCGGGATGCGCGGCTTGATGGCAGATCCCCAGGGAGAAATTATTGACTTACCGATTAAGACTAATTTCCGGGAAGGGTTGACTGTAACGGAATATATTATTTCGTCATACGGGGCACGCAAGGGCTTGGTAGATACAGCACTTCGAACTGCTGACTCTGGCTATTTAACCCGCCGCTTGGTTGACGTCTCTCAAGACGTCATTGTTCGAGAAGTCGATTGTGGGACAGCACGCTCTCTAACAGTTGAACCGATGAAAGAGGGTGAGCGGACCTTGATTCCACTTTCAGATCGCTTGTTCGGTCGGGTTTTAGCGGAAGACATTGAAGTTGACGGTGAAGTGATCGCCAAGCGCAATCAAGCGATTGACGATACGCTTGCCAGGAAAATCGAGCAGCATCGTCAGGTCGTTCAGGTTCGCTCCCCTCTGACTTGTGAATCCGCTCGTTCCGTGTGTCAACTCTGCTATGGCTGGAGCTTAGCTCATAACTCAATGGTCGATTTGGGTGAAGCAATTGGGATTATTGCGGCTCAATCTATTGGTGAGCCCGGCACTCAACTGACCATGCGAACTTTCCACACGGGAGGCGTTTTCACCGGTGAGGTTGCTCGTCAAATTCGTGCGGAGAAGCCCGGACAGATCAGTTTTTCAGAAAAGTCGTTGGTAACTCGTCGAGTCCGGACCCGCCATGGGGATGAACGCATCCAATTGGATGGACCGACTTCATTAACGATTACTTATGACGATGGGACGAAGACAAGCCACACACTCTCAACCGGAAATTACATTTATGTCGAAGAGGGCAGCCACGTCGAAGAAGGAGCTCTCCTCGCCGAGGAAGGGGATTCGAAACGGCAACGCTCAACGGAAAGGGCAGTGAAAGACGTCTCCAGTGAACATGCCGGAGAAGTCAGCTTTGAAGATTTGGTGCCAGAAGAAAAAACCGATCGCCAGGGCAACATGACGAGAATTGCCCAACGGAGCGGATTATTGTGGGTCTCTATGGGAGAGGTTTACAACTTGTTACCAGGAGCTGAGCCGGTTGTTAAAAATGGCCAACAAGTAACTGCGGGCACAATTCTGGCGGAGACTCGCTTAACCAGCTCTAGCGGGGGGATTGTCCGCTGGGAGCCGGATAGTGGTAGTCGTGAGATTGAGATTATTACGGCTTCTGTCTTATTGGATCAAGCCGAGGTTCGACGAGAAACGGGTGGCGGTCGAGATCAATATCTGTTGAGAACAGGGAGCCAGCAGGAATATCTGTTGAAAACCATGCCCGGCAGCAAAGTCCAGAATGGTGCGGTAATCGCGGAACTTATTGATGATAAGTACAAAACCGCGACGGGTGGTATTCTCAGATTTGCCGATATTGAAACTGCCCGAGGCAATCGTAAGCAAGGCTATGAGATTACAAAAGGTGGCACCCTGCTCTGGATTCC
>JBCDHF010000053.1:0-15291 GCA_038750375.1 Cyanobacteria bacterium P01_H01_bin.15 | reverse complement strand
GGCATAGGTCAGTGCATCGAGAACGATCAGGCGATCTTGAGGGAACTGTTGACGCCAAAAATGAACAAAATTTGCCCCGATAAACCCGGCTCCGCCAGTGATCAGGAGTCTGCGAGGGGTCGATGGCGTGGAAAGATGGGTCATAAATTTGAAATGAGCCTATTTCCTGTTACATTCAAGCAAGGTTTGGGCTCCTCGCCAATTTGACGGGCTTTTGCATTGAGACAGAAGATCCTATTACTCGGTTGTCAGGGACAGCTTGGCCGCGATTTGGAACCGGTTCTCGCTGAGCGAGGGGACGTGATTGCGAAAAGTCGCCACGATCTCGACCTCCGTAACTTCGACCAACTGAGAACCGAAATTCGGCACCTTAAACCGGACATCATCATTAATGCGGCAGCTTACACGGCTGTTGACAAAGCGGAATCAGAGATGGCGCTGGCGGATTTAGTGAATGGACAAGCGCCTGGGGTACTAGCCACATTAGCCAAAATAATAGACGCTCGCCTTGTTCACTATTCGACAAATTACGTTTTCGATGGCACTCAAAGTCATCCCTATCAAGAAAACGATTCGACTGGGCCTGTCAGTACCTACGGTCGTTCCAAATTAGCGGGAGAAGTCGCGATCACACAGGTAAATCCGCGCTATCTGATCATTCGTACCGCCTGGGTTTATAGCTGGCATAGCCGCAACTTTTTACAGACAATGTTGCACTTAGGCCAAGAACGATCGCAATTACGGGTCATTGCCGATCAAGTGGGCACCCCCACTTGGACCCAAGATATCGTAAGGGGCACGCTGTCTCTGCTGGACAATCCAGACACATCCTCCCAAATTGTGCATCTGGCTAATAGCGGTGTGGCGAGTTGGTACGATTTTGCGATCGCCATTTTTGAAGAAGCCAAAACTTTAGGGTGGTCTTTTGCTGTAGACACCGTGCAGCCTATCACCACCGCCGACTATCCAACTGCCGCCCAACGACCGCCCTATTCCGTGCTGAGTTTATCTCGCTATCAACGCCTGACCGGTCAGACGCCCCCCCATTGGCGCAGCAGTCTCCGCTCAGTACTTCGAGGGATGAGGACTTAAGCTCACGATGAAAGCGCTGATTCTATCGGGCGGGCAAGGGACTCGCCTACGGCCGCTTACCTACACGGGAGCGAAGCAACTGGTACCTGTCGCCAATCAGCCCATTCTGTGGTACGGCATTGCCAGCCTGGTGAAATGCGGAATTACTGAGATTGGAATTGTGATTTCACCGGAGACGGGTGCCGAAGTGCAGACAGTTACCGGCAATGGTGATCGCTTTGGAGCCAATATCACCTACATTCTGCAGAAAAAACCAGCAGGACTCGCCCATGCGGTCAAAATTGCCCAAGATTTTCTAGAGAATTCCTCCTTTGTAATGTATTTGGGAGATAACCTAATTCAAGACGATTTGCAGGATTTTCTCACTGACTTTCATGAACAAACCGCTGATGCGTTGCTGCTCCTCTGCCCGGTTCCTGACGCTCGCGCTTTTGGGGTTGTAGATCTTGACACCACCGGTCGAATTAAAGCGGTCGTAGAAAAACCCAAAAATCCTCCGTCTAACTTAGCGCTAGTCGGTGTCTACTTCTTTTCGCCTGCCATCCATACTGCGATCACGACGCTCAAACCATCGGCTCGTGGCGAATTGGAGATTACAGACGCCATCCAAACCCTTATCAATGACCAAGCTCTAGTCATCGGCCGTCCTTTGGAGGGGTGGTGGCTGGATACAGGCAAAAAGGATGATCTACTGGAAGCCAATCACCTGGTTCTCGACAGTTATCTGACTGAGACTCAGATTGACGGAAACTTGGACGAGCAATCCCTAGTCCGGGGGCGCGTGAAAATTGGAAAAGGTTCGATCTTAATTAATTCCCTAGTTCGCGGTCCGGTCGTTATTGGCGAAAATTGTCGCTTGGAAAACTGCTTTATTGGTCCCCATACCAGCATTGGCGATCAGGCTCAGTTAACGGATGTGGACTTAGATCACAGTGTCGTATTAGCGGAAGCCAAAATTTCCCACGTGCAAAAGCGGATTGCAGATAGTCTCATTGGTAGGCGAGCAGAAGTTTGTACAATCGCCAAGCGCCCTAAAGCATTACGGCTGATGGTTGGCGATGATTCCCGAATTGAACTTGCTGGAGACAAAAAGTAGACATGCTCACGATCACTGAGACCGCGTTACCCGAAGTATTTGTCATTGAACCGACTGTTTTTGGCGATGAGCGAGGCTTTTTGGTAGTTACTTACATTGCGCAAGAATTTTCGGACAAAACCGGCGTGACGGTGCCGTTTGTACAAGACAATCAATCTAAATCAGCAAAGCACGTGCTGCGGGGGTTGCATTATCAAATTCAGAAACCCCAGGGTAAGCTGGTGCGGGTCCTCTGTGGTCGAATTATTGATGTCGCCGTTGACGTTCGCAAGGATTCACCCAATTTAGGGAAATGGGTTAGTTATGAATTAAGTGCAGCTAACAAGCGTCAGCTTTGGGTACCGCCTGGTTTTGCCCACGGCTTTTATGTGCTGGAGGACAACACTGAGGTCCTTTATAAAACTACTGATTACTATGCTCCAAAGCATGAGCGCACCCTGCAGTGGAACGATCCGGACTTGAACATTGATTGGGGTCTAGTCGGCAAGCCAGTCCTCTCCGATCGAGATCAAGTCGGAACGCCCTTCAGGGAAGTCGAACTATACGCCACCTCTCCAACTTATCGCAGCGCCTAATTAATAACCGCAGCAGAAATAGCCAACGTTTTCGTCGGGCGCGATTTAAGCTAGAGGTGCAGTCATCGCTACCTCCGTAAGAGGAAGGGCTTTAGACCAGAGCCCTTTTTAAAATTAGGCAACTCAAAACCCGAAGTGCTTTAAGCGATCTGGCCAACGCAATAAACTTACTCGTCATGGCTTTAGAAGCTGGTGAAGCTGAATTCGTCTCGCAAGCGTTGGGGTGCTCTGGTTCTTATCACCGTTATCGCGTTACTCAAAATTAATTGGCTGGGAATGGCAGCTCTCTGCGGGTTCTTGCTGGCCTATCTAGGAAAAGGATTGCGTAAGCATACTCTTCCTCCAGCGAATTCGCGTATTGTCACAAAAAAAAACTCCCCAGTACTACTCAGGGAGCATGGGGAGCGAGAACCAAGAACACTTGAATAACTGGAGTGGGAGCCAAGTCATGAGAAATGTCAGTGCACTTGAGGCGACTTCATTGGGAATGGAAGGGCTTGATATCAGTCCTTATTTGCCAGATAAAGGCCTTTTCGAAAGATGTGCTTGCGATGACTCCAGATTCAGAGAGGCTAATATACGTTCGGATTTTTTATAGGCTGAGGCATTGAAATTTTCTTGACAACACGCAGTTTCACCCAAATCTTCTGGTGATTCCACAGCAGTTTGCGCACAATAAAAGAAATTAACCGACCCCTGCCATTTCCCTGAATCGCCCATTAATGAAGTCAAGTTAATAGAGACAAACCGGCATAATCTGAGATTTCAAATATTACGAAGGATTTTTTAAGTTGGTAGCCACCTCCAACCTCATAAGGGACAGCTGTGCGCCAGAACACTTGAGAATTAGGCAACCCAAAGTTAGAAGAGACCTAAGCAACCTGGCGAAGGCTATCAATTCCACAAAAGAAAAAGTTACCCACAGATAATATCTATGGGTAATCCGGAAATATTGTGATGAGCCCTTATGTTCAGTTGACGAGAGGAAAATTATGACCAAAGCCGGACAGCCAATCCGGGCACTCGCGCGCCGTCGCCGTCGGAGGGCCAACAATTATTTGCTAAGTGCTGGCGCTCTGGGGATTTTGACTCTGATTTTGGCGCTGTTGTTGTGGTCTCGCCTACTCCTACAGATGCTGGTGATTTCCGGGGGACTTGTCGGCGCCCTATCTTTGGCGGGAAAGGGCAGTCAATTTCTGGTTGCAGCCGAGCGGGCGGATCAAGGGGCGGCGGCCGAAGAAGCGATCGCAGAATTGGTTAAACCACTGCAGGCTCAAGGCTGGCAATTGGAATTTAATGTGCGGCTGCGGCGCTGGGGCGATGCGGATATTGTGGCGACAACGCCCGCCGGTCGCTGCTTCGTAATTGACGTCAAAAGCCATCGGGGTCTAGTGACCTCACGTCACAAGGAATTAGTCCGCCGCCAAGGGAATTACGAATATCCCTTTAAGAAAAATCTGTTGAGTGTAGTGAAAGGTCAAGCCAAAGTGCTCGCTCAAGCCAGAGAACTGTCTTACGTGACACCGATTTTGTGTTTTTCCGCGGCCGAGTTAGCTGGGCATCTGTGTCGAGGGCGGTTTCAGGGAGTTATTGTCACGAAGGGCTCGCGCCTAGTCAGATACCTAGAAAAGCAAAAATCCGCAGAACAGGATTCTGATGAGCCTGGCTCAAAATCCCGCTTGCGGATGTCTTTCCAAGAGAAAAAAGTTGATAGTTGAACTAACTGCAAGGAACAGAGGGTCTTATATCGCTCAAAACCCGAAGGGGACCAACGTCTCCCTTCAAACCAAGGATTTAAGCTGATGTTACGACTGGACGCTCAGAATTGGATTCTAAATCGGGTGCACTCGACGCTAGCTGATATTTCACTAAATTAGCCAGATCTTGCAACTGGGAAATCGCCTCAGCGCCTTCCAACTTCATCAACTCGCGATCGTCCCGCATCTCCGTCCAAGTGATGCCATAGTCTGAAACCAAAAAGCGAATCAAGTGATCGCCCCCCAGGCTCACCATAAACGAAGCGCTATTCATCTGGTTGCCGCAGGTGTAGCAAGAAGCTAAATAGCCTCGATTTTCCAAAACAATTGCCAGCGCCTGGAGATTCATAACCAAATCTCGTACAAACTCTCGATGTTGCTGGGCTAATCGTAAAAACACGGCATTCCTCCGCTTTCAGCTCTAGACTCTAAGATTTTAATACTTTTTTAACATTCTGGCACACTAAGCCAAAAACCCCAATGTGCAAGAACTTTGCAGTCGTTTGACTAGGATTAGATTCCTAAGATTGAGACGCTTATGGTTAGAGAAAAGGTTCATTAATCTGAGACATAAGCAGACATTATTTCCAACATTTTGTTGGTAAAAGTATTGTTTGTTACCAGAGTTTCTTCTCCGTTTTTAAACCAGTTGAATTAGTTCTAACGCTTTTCCATGAGCTTGTCAGGGCATTAAGTGAGTTAGTGGTAAATCTTCACCTAACTGGGGGATAAAGCATCATTAATGGCAGTTTTCTGCTAGTAAAAATAGTTCAAAGAAAAGAAGAATGGGTCAGGCTTCAATGACAAAAAAAACAAAAAGGTGATTTCGGCTAACGATTATCGGGTGTAACCCAGTTGGTTGGTAATTGAGGCGGGTCTGTGTCTCTACAGAAAACGCAAGCAAAGCGACGCACTTTAAGGCTTGACCGGTGACGGATCTCGCTTCGAAACCGACGAATCATCTTCGATTGATTCATGGACTGTAACGACGCCTTCAACCTCGTAGATATCGGCATTAATCGCAGTAATCGCCCATCGTAGAGGAGTTCCTTCCTGCTGCAATTTTTTTTTCACCTCAACGACTAGTCCAGACAGCGCTGTTTGTCTGGGCAGGCTGAGGTGGACTAGTCTCGTTCTCATGGAATGTTCTGTGGGATTCTAATGGCAGTGTTAGCACTGAGACAAGCGAGAGCAACGGTATCTGCTTAGTTTTAGCGTTCCAAATCAGCTTGTTAGTTCAACCTAATCAGACATCATTTATAGACAAATAGAATCCATTCAAAAATATCAAAATCAGAGAACTTATTGAGTACAAAAAAATAAAAAAGCTGCTAATTTCTCGAATTACTTAAATGTAAATACTGACTTTATTCATGAATAAATTTACTCCTTGTTTGTCGATTATTTCCCCAACGAGAGAAGGATTTTCTCAACATTGGTTGGCGTCGCTATTAAAAATCAAGGGCAACGTCGAATTAATTTTGGTCAATCCGCCAGGGTTAGATCCGCATCCTACCAATGATCCCCGCTTAATACAGATCGTGAGTCCTCTGCGAGGAGAGATGATTCAGCGGATGACCGGTCTACTTAGCGCTTCGGGGCAGTACACTCTAACGATCAACTGTGATGAATATCTGCATCCGGATATTTTAGCGATCGCAAAAAACTATTTTGAGCAATATCCAGACAGTTGGATGGTGCGGTTGCGCAAGGCGAAAAATGTGCAGTTTGGCGAAATCGAGCGGCAAGATCTGCCTTGGGGTTCGTTAATGTCTTGCGACGACATGAAAGTTTTGCCGGTGGACAAGCGACTGAATGTAACTCCCACCGACAGGGATGTGCTGGCAGAGATTCCGATTGCACCGCTCAATTATCCCTTCAAACTCCGCACGTTTCTGAAGCCCCGACAGGATCAGCATGGGCGTCATACCGAAAATTTTGACAAAAAGATTTGGAAGACGGAGCTGGTCAAAAGTGCCTTAAGTGGGATCTACCACTCGTTAAAGCTACTGGGTCCGATTAAATATGTCCCTTTCTGGTGCTTAGATCGGCTCTTGGGCTTATCGCTGCAGGCGCGTTTTTTTGAAGAAGGAAAAATTATCGGGCACCATTTACCTTGGCCCGAACAGCTCCGCACCGAAAATAATCCGCCGGAATATCGCGCGAAAAATCGCTATTATGTGCTTGCCGAAATTTTGCTGGTTCGACAGTATCCGCAATATGGCTATCTGTGGAACTTAATGGTTGAGCATGCCAAAGATGTGATGATTATGCTGCGCCAAGATCTGGGATTCAAATCTAAGACGAAAAAAGCGCCAAAACTTTCGGCGAAGCAAACAAACGTATCCGGAAAATCCTAGGTAGCATTTAGCGAACCGACCCTAGACAGAATTTTACTGTGTTCAAAGGTCAGGTTGGAATAGTCAACGCAACCGCGATCGGGTTAAGCCGATTGGCCAAATTGGCGATCGTAAACTTCGCTTTCTTTATCAGCTTCTAAGACTAAGTCTGCACGGGGATAGGACACACAGAGTAGTGCATATCCTTCCGCTTGCAGCTCAGGGGATAAGCCCATCCCTTCCGATTGCTCCACTTCACCGGACAAAATTTTGGCGGCACAGGTTGTACAAACGCCCGCACCACAAGACGTAGGAAGGACTAAGTCATTCTCTTCCGCGGACGAGAGAATCGTGCGATCGCTGGGGAGATCCAGGTGATGGGTGTTTCCTTGATGGCGGATTTCAACAGAATAGGTGGGCATATCTAAACGAACAGCAAGCAGTAATTATTTAACGGGTCTTCATTGTAAAGCGAGGACTCGCTGTTGTTTGGGGTCCGGGTGAAATCTCAATTGGGCAGGGCTTCAAGTTATTTGAGATGTTAAGAAATATCGTTTTTTCTTAACCTTGGTTGCAAAAACACAGCTTTCGCTAGTCGGCTCCGGGACAGGAGTGATACTTTCGATAAAGCTTTTGAAATGGGATTGGCTAGGAATCGATAGAATCCTTTGCTGATAGAGTGTTTACCTTTCTTAGGGATTCATTTTACGGCAGAGCTTAGCTACCGGTTTCGAGACAAAAAGTTTCACTAAAGAGATGGATCCTGGGGCGATCGCAGTGGCTACTGTGTTCGCCTTTTTTTTGCCTTGCGGGCCGATGAGAATTCGCAATCATTAACCTCGTGACTTGCGCCGATGAAGACAGATCAAGAGTTGCGATCGCAACTTTGGCAATTAGATGGTTCCAGCTATCGAGCATATAAAGCAATTCGGGGACGGTATGACTTTGACGAGTTTGTGCTGTGTGTCGATTATGTGCAGGGCGATCCGTTTGCAGCACCGAGTCAACTGAGAGTTCAATTGCCACTAGCGATTGCCAAGTTTCCGTCAGTTTTACTGGCGTCTTCTCCCCGTAAGATCGCGCTGCGGGATTATGTGACCCGGCAGTTTGCACAGATCGCCCGTCAAGTTGCCCAACGGCGAGGGTCGGGGAAAAGCGGCTCCATTGGAATTTCAAAAGTGGGCCCAGAAATTTTAGATCGTTCAGCAGTTTGTTTAACGTCAGAAGAGCTTGAGTTTCGCTTTACGGTAGGGCTTCCGGCCCAGGGAAGACGAATTTTAGGGCGTCAGGCGGCTGATTTACTGTGCAACGACATTCCTGAGATTATTAGTCAACTGCATTACACACAATTAGATAACGCTGAACTGCAAAGCTGGGTCGAAACCAATGAAGATGCAGAAGCATTGCGATCGCAGCTATTGCCACAGGGACTAGTTGCTTTTATTGCGGATGGTGCGATTTTGCCTCGGGCTAGTGGGGTTGACGTGCGGCCATTGGCAAATGGCGCCGTTCCTTGGCAATCACCTGAGTCTTTGGCGGTGACGTTAGAGCGCCCTAATTCCGGTCCAATTCGCGGAACCGGTATTCCGCAAGGCATTACCCTGATTGTTGGTGGCGGTTATCACGGTAAATCAACCGTTTTACAGGCGTTGGAGCGGGGGATTTACAACCATATTCCGGGGGATGGCCGAGACTGCATAGTGGCCAACTCAACCGCCATGAAAATTCGCGCCGAAGACGGACGCAGCGTTACCCGCGTTAATATCTCCCCGTTTATTAATCATTTGCCACAAGGACGCTCCACCACTGATTTTTCAACCGCTAACGCCAGCGGTAGCACCTCCCAAGCTGCCAATATTATCGAAGCATTGGAAATTGGCACTCAGCTATTGCTCATCGATGAAGACACGTCTGCCACTAATTTTACGATTCGTGATCGCAGAATGCAGCAGCTGGTCGCCAAGCACAAGGAACCGATTACGCCCTTTATTGATAAAGTGCGCTGGTTGCTCAAGGATTACGGCGTCTCCACGATTTTGGTGATGGGGGGCAGCGGTGATTATTTTGATGTTGCCGATACAGTAATTGCATTAGATAACTATCGCGCTGCGGATGTGACTAGCGAGGCCAAGGCGATCGCGCAAGCTTACAAAACCGAACGCATCGCAGAGGGTGGCACTGAATTTGGCGCACTGATCCCTCGTCAACCGCTGGCTAAAAGCTTAGACCCAAGTCGGGGACGCAAAGAGATCAGTATCAAAGTAAAAGCGATTGAAGAAATTCTCTTCGGAGAATCTGCAATTAACCTGAGCGCCGTCGAGCAGCTCGTTGAACCCCAACAACTACAAGCGATCGGCTGGGCACTGATTTATCTCAAAACTCACTATTTATCGGGGGCGTATACTTTGCGGGAAATTTGCGATCACGTTGTGGAAGATATTCAGACCCACGGCTTTGATTGCTTAGATAATCGTCCCCAGGGGAACTTCGCTCAGTTTCGAGCGTTAGATCTGGCTGCGGCAGTGAACCGACTCCGAGACCTCAAAATCAAACAGCTTAGTAAATAACCCAGTGTCCTAGCCAAGGTAATAGACCGCGTTAAGCCAATCCCATGGGTTCCAGCGCTAGATTACTTGCGGCTTGCACCCATGGCTCAGTCTTGCCAAATTCCAAATAAGGCAAAGTTCCCAGGACCGGGATTCCGGTGAATTGCGTGATTAAATCTGACGGAGTGAGATCGGCTTGTTGGGCTTGACTCTCAGGCGTCAAACTATTCAAAACGATTCCGATCAGATTCACATTAGACTGCCGGGCCAGCGCGACATTCGCAATCGTTTGGGCTAAACTTCCAAGTTTAATCGGCACTACTAAGACCGTTGGCAAGCGCCAATCCCTAGCTAAATCTGCCACCGTCAACTCATCTGTGACAGGAGAACCCAAGCCGCCTAGCGCTTCAGCCAAGACAAACTTTTTCTCAGCTTGCAGCTGACACAACCGCTGCCAGACCGGCACCAAATCCACCATTTTGCCTTCTTTCGCGGCTGACAACGATGGCGCTAACGGCGCAGCATATTGGACCGGCACGGCAATTTCGATATTCGAGCAATCTTTAAATAAAGATTCATAGGTTTCGCGATCACCAATGCCCGTCTGCATCAATTTGAGCAATCCGAGGGGCGACTCTGCGCGATAGGTTTGCCAATAGTGAGCTAACGCCACAGTAAGTATCGTTTTCCCTACATCCGTATCTGTGCCAGCTATCAGCAACGAACTCATAAAAAACGTTTAACCTCAATCCCGAATTGATTTGCAAAGAATCCCCGCAAATCTTAGCAATAATTTAAACGAACTTTCCGGCGTGGCTTAGAGTCGGAAACCTGGGCCTAGATAGCACTAAACCCATGCCCAGTCCCACCTGTTTGCTTCATCAAATGCAATCCGGGGAAATCGATTTCTCCCTATAGAATGGAGACGAGATTTGCTCGCTAGCCGCCTGTTGAGGTTAATCAGTCGTGACCCGTTCCGCTACTCTGACGTTTCAAAAGCCGGTGCCCACCAGTTTTCCTGATAATAATCGCCTCCGCCTGTTTGCCGGTTCTGCCAACGAACCCCTGGCCCAAGAAGTTGCCCGCTACCTCGGTATGGACCTTGGTCCCATGGTCCGCAAAACCTTTGCTGATGGCGAACTATACGTCCAAATTCTGGAATCGATTCGAGGCTGTGATGTCTACTTGATTCAGCCCTGCTGTAAATCCGTCAACGACAACCTTATGGAATTGTTGATCATGATGGATGCTTGCCGCCGAGCCTCGGCTAGACAAATCACCGCAGTGATTCCTTACTATTCCTACGCCCGTGCTGATCGCAAAACTTCAGGGCGAGAAGCCATTACCGCCAAACTCGTTGCAAATCTACTCACTGAAGCGGGGGCCCATCGAGTGCTGTCAATGGATCTGCACTCTTCTCAAATCCAAGGCTTTTTCGATATTCCCTTTGATCATGTCTATGGGTCACCTGAGATTATCAAATATCTGTTAGAGCAAAATTTAGACGATATTGTGGTGGTCTCTCCTGATGTGGGTGGGGTGGCACGGGCCCGTGCCTTTGCAAAACGCTTAAATGATGCGCCGTTAGCCATCATTGATAAACGTCGTCAAGCCCACAACGTCGCAGAAGTGATGAATTTAATTGGTGACGTTGAAGGGAAAACCGCCATCATGGTCGACGACATGATTGATACTGCAGGCACCATTGTGGAGGGAGCAAAACTGTTACGGCGAGAAGGGGCTGAGCGCATCTATGCCTGTGCCACCCATGCCGTTTTCTCGGGACCAGCTATCGAACGCCTGTCAGCCGGAGATTTTGAAGAAGTTATTGTCACCAACACCATTCCGGTCAAACCAGAACAGCAATTTAAGCAGCTCACCGTGATTTCCGTGGCGAGTCTGCTCGGAGAAGCGATTTGGCGCATTCATGAGGATAATTCCGTCAGCAGCATGTTTCGCTAACTTTTAGACGGTCGTTATTCCGTTTTTTAGTGAGCATGGACTTTGGCTCAGTTACTCTTCTCAGTCGCTCTGTTTTGTCGGCTGATTAACCTTCTGTTGTCTTCATGAAACGTCCTCACTTGCCTCAACAGCGCTGGCAGATTGCCCCTGCCCAGCCCGCAAAAGCTCAATATTTGGTTGAGGAATTGGGTCTTTCTCCGCTCCTGGCCCAAGTCGTTATTAATCGCGGTATAGAAGCGTTAGCAGAGGCGACAATCTATTTAGATCCCGAGCAGCAGCGACTAAAGCCGCCGAGGGATGTGTTCACTGATTTAACCGTTAGCGTCGGTTTTTTGGTCGAGGCGATCACCGATCAAACTCCGATCGCGATATGTGGCGATTATGACGCGGACGGCATGACTAGTACTGCATTATTGCTGCGCGGCCTTAAACATCTCGGCGCGATCGTTGACTACGCCATTCCGAGTCGGATGCAAGAAGGCTACGGCATCAATGAGCGGATCGTGACCGAATTTGCTGAAGCCGGAGTCGGGGTAATCTTGACCGTCGATAACGGCATTTCTGCGATCGCACCCATTAAGCTGGCGGTGGAATTGGGTCTCACCACGATCATCACCGATCACCATGATCTCCCTCCTGAGCTGCCACCAGCGGATGCCATTTTAAATCCGAAACTAATTCCACCCTTATCACCCTATGCGGGGTTGGCTGGCGTCGGGGTTGCGTATCTGTTGGCGCTGGAGACGGCGCAGCAACTTGGTAAAGCGCAAGAGATTCAAGCCTCCCTCCTAGAACTCTTCACGCTTGGGACCATTGCGGACTTGGCACCGCTAGTGGGGGTGAATCGTCGCTGGTTGCGGACAGGCTTGCGACAGCTACCCCAATCCCAACTGGCGGGAATCCAAGCGTTGATGCAGGTTGCCGGTATCAGTGAAGAGCAAAAACAGCTTCAGCCCGATGACATTGGCTTTCGCTTGGGACCTCGTATTAATGCAGTCGGTCGGCTGGCTGATCCGCAAATTGTCATTGAAATGCTGACGACCGATGAGCCAGGACTAGCCCTGGAGCGAGCCATGCAGTGCGAAGCCATCAATAAACAGCGTCAGCAGCTTTGCACCGAAATTGAAGCCGACGCGATCGCATTAATTGAAAAAGAGAATCTGCCCTGGCGGGAGGATCGGGTGCTGGTGGTGGTCAAATCCGGCTGGCATCATGGCGTAATTGGCATTGTGGCCTCTCGTCTTGTGGAGCGTTATGGGGTGCCCACTTTTATTGCGAGTGCTGAAGAAGACGGCAGTTTACGCGGTTCAGCGCGGAGTATTCCCGAATTTGATGTTTTTGAAGCGCTCAATGCGGCCCATGACGTTTTAGGCAAATATGGGGGTCATCGAGCAGCGGGGGGCTTTAGTTTACCCGCCGACAATTTAGACGCGTTTCGTCAACGGCTACGGAACTATGCCTGGGGCTGCCTGGATCCGTCCCATCTCTACCCGTTGGTGAAAATTGATGCGCAGGCGACTCTGGCGGACCTTACTGAAGAGCGCTACCACGAGATTGCTGATCTGCATCCTTGGGGCATCGGTAACGAATTGCCAATTTTTTGGTCGCCCAACGTTCAGGTCTTAGAACAGCGCCGCATTGGCAAAAATCATCTGAAAGTAACCTTAGCCGACGATAGTCAAGCCGAAATTACGGCAATTGCCTGGCGGTGGGGAGATTATTATCCGCTGCCGAATCAAGTCGATATTGCATACAAACTCCGGGAGAATCATTGGCGAGGCAAAGTCAGCGTTGAGTTAGAACTTGTGGGGGCGCGATTGTCGAATGTCCTTGTGAATCAATCTCCCCAACTCACCATCTTGCCGACCACCCAGTTTACCCATCAGGGCGTTGCCTATACCTGCCGCTTAGAAAGTGCGGGTAGAGCCTTATGGCTAGAAGATCGGCAAGGAAACAGCTTGCTTCTCCAGCGCGGTCAAGCTAGGGGGACCCTACAACGAAGACAACAGCCGGCCGAAACCATTGATGTGACACGTCCACCATTTTTCAACTTGGTTCGAGCTGCCGTCACCGCGCTACAGACTCAACCCACGGTCAAAACCTCATGAAAATCCTCATCATGTCGACTCCAGTGGGTCCCCTCGGCTCGGGGCTTGGGGGCGGAGTGGAGTTAACAGTGACCTGCTTGGTACAGATCCTCCAAACTCTCGGGCATCAAGTGCAGGTTGTCGCCCCCTCGGGTTCAGAATTGGCCGATACGGATTTGGTGACGGTGCCAGGCAATCTGCAAGTCCCCGCTCAGAGCCAGACGAGACAAACCCCCATTCAACTCCCATCGCAGCCGGTACTCGGTGAACAATGGCGCTACGCTTATGCAGTCCAATCAGACTGGGACATCATTGTTAACTTCGCCTATGATTGGCTGCCTTATTATTTAACGCCCTTTTTCGATTGCCCCATTGCCCATTTCATTAGCATGGGCTCTCTCGGGAATGCGCTCGATGCGATCGCAACTGAGACGCTGCGGCAATATCCGGGCAGTATTGGCGTTTACACTCGCAGCCAGGCAGCCACCTTCCCATTTGCAGCAGACTGCACAATTTTAGGAAGTGCCATCGATTTGGCGCAGTATCATTACAATCCGACGCCGGAAGCCGCACTAGCATGGGTGGGACGCATATCCCCCGAAAAAGCGCTCGAAGATGCAGTCGCAGCGGTGGTCCAAGTGAATTTACCCTTACGTATCTTTGGCAAGCTCCAAGATCATCAATATTGGCAACAAATCCAACAGGATTACCCTCAAGCTCAGCTTGACTACCGGGGCTTTTTGGATACGGACCAGCTTCAGGCAGAACTGGGCAAATGCCGAGCGTTAATTATGACACCGCGCTGGGTTGAAGCCTTCGGCAACGTTGCGATCGAGGCGCTCGCTTGCGGTGTTCCTGTCATCGCCTACAATCGGGGCGGACCGGGTGAAATCATCTTAGATGGCCACACAGGCTTTTTGGTGGAGCCGAATAATGTTTCGGGCTTAGTTTCTAGTATTCATGAGCTACCAGGACTGAAGCGAGCATTCTGTCGCCAGAGCGCAGAACAGAACTATTCGCTTATCGGCTGGGGTCAACGCTTTGTTGAATGGTTAGTGACGGTCAAACAGGTCTAAGCAGAGCAGTCCAACTGAGCAGTTCGAGGCTGTAACGCAGCACAAATATCATCGGTTAATTGGCAAGCTCGCTCAAACAGGTCCTGAGATAAGCTTGACTTCGCTTGCTCATAAACACGCCGACTGCCTTGCCGTTGCAGCTCTCTTTTTTGGGTATTTAACAGAAAATTCAATTGCTCATCAGAAATATCACTGAACAATCCGCAACTCTTGAGGAATTCACGAATGACTTGAGTTTCGATGTCACGGGGGTAACCATCCGCAGACACCCCCAATAGAGTAATGGCCGTAATCGCGGCGCGAGGCTCACAATAATCATTCGATATTTTCTCTATTGTCCGTTGCTGCATCGGAGAGGCTGGAAGCATGCTTCGAATGTGTCTTAAAAGTACAAAGAGCAGTTAGCGGATTCACCTAGGAGATAAATATGACCGCAACCCTTAGCCATGAATAGTCTTAGGTGTATTCTGTATCCTAAATTACCTCATATCTGAACTCGTTTGACGGACACCGCTTGCGTTCGGTTGTGCCGGGCCGAGAAATCGGGAGCCCGTAGCCTGAGTGTTTTTACGCAGACGCGAATTCAACTACTTTTTGCTCAAATCCATTTAAATTCAACAAAGAAGTTATTTGAGTAATCTCTCAGTATGAAAAAATTTTGGTGAGAAAAAAAAATTCATGATTTGCCCCTATAACTCTGCTTATAGAGATGGCATTAAGCCAAGGCAACCCCCAACTCATACTTAAGTAAAAACACGCAG
>JBCDHF010000052.1:0-15306 GCA_038750375.1 Cyanobacteria bacterium P01_H01_bin.15 | reverse complement strand
CTGCAACAACAAATTAAAGACATCTCGATGGGCTTTCTCGACTTCATCCAACAAAACAACGGAATAAGGGCGGCGACGAACCGCCTCCGAAAGCTGCCCGCCTTCTTCATAGCCCACGTAGCCCGGAGGTGCGCCAATCAACCGAGAAACCGAGTGCTTTTCCATATATTCAGACATGTCCAAGCGCACCATCGCATCTTGACTGTCAAATAAAAAGGCCGCTAACGCCCGAGCTAGCTCCGTTTTACCGACACCGGTCGGACCCATAAACAGAAACGATCCCAACGGCCGCCCCGGATCGTTCATGCCCGCCCGAGCCCGACGGATAGCGGCGGCCACCGCACTTACCGCCTCTGATTGCCCAATCACCCGTTCATGCAAATGGCTTTCCAAGCGCAGGAGCTTTTGCCGTTCCGATTCGAGCAAGGTATTTACTGGAATACCGGTCCAGTTCGCCACAATACCCGCAATATCGCTGTCGGTAACCTCTTCCCGTAGCAAGGTAGATCCATCACTTTGCAGCTTTAATAACTCAGCTTCTTTCGCTTCGCGATCATGTTGAAATTGTTCGAGCTTAGTGTATTTCAACTCTGCGGCTTTAGCTAGCTGATTTTCCCGTTCAGCCTGTTCAATTTGAACTCGCAGTTTTTCTTCCGCTTCTTTGAGTGCGTTCATCTGACTGAGAATATCTTGTTCTGCCTGCCAACGCTCAGCTAAGGATCGTTGTTCCTGTTGCAGCGTTTCAATTTCTTGATGAATTCGCTCTAGCTGTTCTCGCGAAGCGGGATTATTAATCGGCAAGCCATTGGGAGTGCGTTTATCCTCTTCACTTTTCAGGGACAGCTGTTCCATCTGCAGTTGCATCAGCCGCCGTTCAATCGCTTCCAGCTCAGCCGGTTTGGATGTAATTTCCATCTTGAGCTGCGCTGCCGCCTCATCGACTAGATCGATCGCTTTGTCCGGTAAAAAGCGATCGGTAATGTAGCGCTGAGACAAGTTGGTTGCGGCGACTAACGCTGCATCGGTAATGTTGACGCCGTGATGTACTTCATACCGTTCTTTGAGACCGCGCAAAATCGAAATCGTATCCTCAATGCCCGGCTGCTCGACCATGACCTGTTGAAAACGACGTTCTAGAGCTGGATCTTTTTCAATGTTTTTCCGATATTCATCCGTCGTGGTTGCCCCGATACAACGCAGCTCACCTCTGGCTAACAGGGGCTTCAATAAATTCCCCGCATCCATGGAGCCCTGCTGATTTCCTCCGCCCACAACCGTATGCAGCTCATCAATAAACAAAATAATTTGACCATCGGAATGGGTTACTTCCTTGAGTACCGATCTCAGCCTGGCTTCAAATTCCCCGCGATATTTAGCACCTGCCACCAAGCTGCCCATATCCAAGCCAAAGAGCTGGCGATTTTTTAAAGACTCCGGCACATCCCCATTTACAATGCGCTGAGCCAAGCCTTCTGCGATCGCTGTTTTGCCAACGCCCGGTTCGCCGATTAGAACCGGATTATTTTTCGACCGTCGAGATAACACTTGAATCACTCGGCGAATTTCATTGTCACGACCAATCACTGGATCGAGCTTGCCATTGCGGGCATATTCGGTTAGGTCTCGCCCAAACTTATCGAGGGCTTCATAACGTTCTTCCTGATTCGGTTCCGTTACCTTTTGATTTCCGCGAACTGTCCGAATCGCTTTTTCTAAATCCTGCGGATCGAGATTCAAGCCTCGCAGCGTCTGACGGCCAATGCGCTCATCCTCGCCGAAGCCCAACACTAGATGCTCAACGGCGATGAATTGATCCCCCCAACTGGTCCGCGCCGACTCAGCTCGATCCAACAAGACATCAAGGCTGCGTCCTAAAAAAAGCTGCTCAGTGGGGGTTCCCGGTCGCGCTTGATAGCGCTTCGCAAACTGTTCCAACATTGGCTGAATATCCAACGGGTCCACACTGGCTTCCGTCAAAATACGCTTCGTTAACCCGCCCTGTTCCAAGAGTGCGATCGCCACATGTTCTGCTTCCAAGTTTTGATTACGGAAACGACGAGCCACTTCCTGGGACTTTACGATGGCATCCCAGGCTTGTTCGGTAAATTTATTCGGGTCAGTAGGCTGCATATCCTCGGGACGGGAACGTTAATAAATCTTCGCAACGTTCCTATCATACTGACAAAACATGCCCTCGCTATCACCGTTGGCATGCAGCTCTTGACACGCCTGACCCACCACAGATTTATTCGCTTTTCTCTTAGCCAGAAAGTACGTCGGACTGCCGATGAAGTTGTGTTGAGTAATCCTCCCCCCAGGCTCTCAACAGATGGGAGATAGGGAACTCAAAAAACGAGAACTTTAAGCTTATTGAAAATTTTTCTCAGAAAGTCTTCAGGCAGCGCTCATCCATCTATTAGGTCAGTCTCATTTAAGCCCCACTGGTCATTAGCAGAATTAAACGGAAGCAAATTTTCCTCAATTCAAAGGACTTTTTCTCCATGGATACAACTGTTACGATTGCCATCCAAAATTTAGCGCCAGCAAATGGGACATTCCTGACTCCTGTTTGGGTGGGCTTGCACGACGGCGGATTTGATAGCTACAACGGCGGAGAATCCCTTGACGCGTTTCCCGGTACAGAAGCCTTGGCTGAAGACGGAGATACGCAGCCCATTTCCGCTCAATTTGATGCCGTAGGGGCAGGTACGGTTCAAGCCACTATTCCTGGACCCAACGGACCCATCGCCCCCGGGGACTTCGCCACACTGACACTTTCTGTGGATGGCGAGCTCGACAGTAGCCGCTATTTCAGCTACGCCAGTATGATTCTCCCCAGTAATGATGCCTTCATTGCCAATGGAAACCCGTTGGCAGTAGAAGTCTTTGCCGAAGATGGCGAATTCCAGGGTGTTGATTTTGTCATTCCAGGAAGTGCTGTGAATGATGCGGGTACTGAAGTCAATGATGAGTTACCGGCTAATACGGCCTTTTTTGGGCAACAAACACCCAACACCGGCGTTAATGAAAATGGTGTTGTCACAGCTCACCCGGGATTTCAAGACCCCGGGAGCGGAGGCATCCTCGACGATCCTCAATTTGTAAATGCAGACTTCACGGAGGATGGCTATGAAGTGGCGCGAGTGCAAATTTTAGAGGGCGCCTTTTTCCCCGTAACGGTCACAGTAGAAAACCTGGCCCCTGACAACGGCACCTCCCTGACTCCAGTGTGGGTCGGTTTCCACGACGGTGATTTCGATATCTATGATCGCGGCGTTTCTTTAGATCAATTCCCCGGCACAGAAGCACTGGTTGAAGATGGCAATCTCGGTCCCATTAGTGATCGCTTTGCGGCAGAAGGTGCCGGCACCATCCATGGGGCTGTCTTCGGCGCCAACGGTCCCATCTCGCCCGGCGAAACGACTGCGGCTCAGTTTCTCGTCGAAAGCGGCGACCCCAGTAATCGCTTTTTTAGCTATGCGGCGATGATACTTCCCAGTAACGACGCATTTATTGCCAATGGTAATCCAGAAGCACTCCCCTTATTTGATGAAGCTGGTAACTTTAGACCCATTGAATTTATCCTGCTCGGTGATCGCGTGTTAGATGGCGGGACCGAAGTGAATGATGAACTCCCGCTCAATACAGCTTTCTTTGGACAGCAAACGCCCAATACCGGAGTTGATGAAAACGGTGTCGTCACAGATCATCCAGGATTTTTAGCGCCGGGGAGTGGCGGCATCCTAGACGATCCTCAGTTTGCGAATGCCGACTTTACCGCTGAGGGCTATGAAGTAGTCCGAATCACGGTCACTGCGGCCAATCCTATTTTTCCGAACGCAGCACCCGTTGAATTGAACGCGACGTTAAGTGGAAATCAAGAAGTTCCACCCGTCGCGTCTGCGCCAGCCGAGGGCACTTCACGGTTGACGTTAAATGAATCAGGCACGGCTCTAACGTATGAACTGACCGTTTTCGGCTTAGACTTCGGTCTGTTTATTGATGGCACCCCCCAAACCTCCGACCCCAATGATGACGTCACGAGAGTGCATCTTCATGATGGTGATTTTGGTAGTAATGGCCCAGTTGCCTTCGGGTTGCTTGATACCGTCGCGCCCCAATTTGCTGACCAGGATAGTGATGACTTACAGATTACTCTCAATGACGATGGCTCAGTGACGTTATCTGGGGTTTGGGAACAAAGCGATCCCGCCTCCATTGCCCTGGGCAATTTTGTCAGCGAACTCCGGACAACGGCCGAAGGCGATAATACCGGTCTTTACTGGAATATTCATACTGCAGAGTTTCCAGCAGGCGCAATTCGGGGTCAGTTGGTTGTTGATGCGGAGGCGTCCGCCCCAGTATTTGGTACCGGCGACGATGATGTCTTTGAAACGGGAGTTAATGCTGAGCCGAGACTCAACCTCATCTTTGCCGGTGAGGGGAGCGATCTCACCGACCTGTCTACGGGTTTCGGCGATAATCGCGTCTATGGTGGGACGGACAACGACGAAACCCTATTAGGCATCAACGATCGAGCCTTCGGTGGACCCGGAAACGATATCCTAGACAGCACCCTCAGTCGGGGCGGGAATCGAGCCTATGGTGGCGCTGGCAATGATGAGCTATTTGCGGGTACGCAAGATCGCCTCTTTGGGAATGACGGCGAAGATATTCTCGATTCAACGGTGGGTGATGGTAATAATCGGCTATACGGTGGTAACGGTAATGACTTATTGCTGGTTGGCTCCAACGACAGGGCGATCGCGGGTACCGGGGATGATCGCATCTTTCTGTTTGGCGGGGAGAATTTGGTGACCGGTGGTTTCGGCGCCGACCAATTTTGGCTGACCAGTGGTGAACTTCCGCCGGAGATCAACACGGTGACAGATTTTGAGAGCGGGATCGATGTACTCGGCGTGGGCGGTCTCGGGATTGACTTCAGCGCATTGGCGATCAGCGTTTCTGATAACAATGCCACTATTAGCCTGGATGGAACCGCCCTCGCCCTCCTCACAGGAGTGGGTGAAGGTGTTCTTTCCGCTGCTGATTTTGTGTTTGCCTAAATCGCTGGGTCATCGATTCACAGTTGGAAACCAACGAACCTCTTCTCAATAAATAAAGAGAGGTTCAGGTTGGTATGACCTTCGCCAGATCGCTTAGGACACCTCTGATTTTGAGTTGCCTAATTCTAAAGCGTTCTGACACGCAGCTGCCCTCTCATGAAGGGGGCGGCTGCTATAAGACACTTCAAATGGTTACCGTCAGCACAGTTTTGGGATTGAAATAAAAAACTATGACTAACAGGTCAATGAAACTCAAAATATCGATAGCGGGAACTGCCGAAGAACTGTTCAGCTCCAGCACTAAGTAAAAGTGGGGGCTAAAATTTGCGCATTTTCGCGATACCACGTGATCGTATTTCTGAGCCCTTCTTCAAAAGTCATTTCCGCTCGGAACCCAAACTCAGCTTCAGCTCGGCGCGTGTCCAAACAACGACGCGGCTGCCCGTTTGGCTTATCCGTTTGCCAGTCAATTTCACCGTCAAACTCCATTAACCGGCAAATTAGCTCAGTCAAATCTCGAATAGAAATTTCTGAATTAGTCCCCAGATTCACCGGTTCACTACTGTCATATTTTTGGGTCGCCATGACAATGCCACGCCCGGCATCTCCCGAATAAAGAAACTCCCGCGTCGGACTGCCATCGCCCCAAACAGGCAGCGTTTTTTTCCCCTGTTCCTGGGCCTCATGGACTTTTTGAATGAGGGCCGGTATCACATGGGAACTCCGAGGATTGAAATTATCTTCCGGGCCATACAAATTTACGGGTAAGAGGTAGACCCCATTAAAACCGTACTGCTGCCGATAAGCCTGCAGCTGAACAAGTAACGCTTTCTTGGCAATGCCATAGGGCGCATTCGTTTCCTCTGGATAGCCTGCCCATAAATCTTCTTCCTTGAAGGGTACCGGCGTAAATTTGGGATAAGCACAAATGGTCCCGACACATACAAACTTCTCAACACCGGCTTCATAGGCGGCATGAATCAGCTGTGTCCCCATCATCAAGTTGTCGTAAAACAACTCAGCTGGTTTTTCTCGATTTAAGCCAATGCCCCCCACATGGGCTGCCAGGTGAATAACGATGTCTTGATTTTCGACTGCTCGCCGACAGGCCTCTATTTCGCAAAGATTATAGTCTCGCGATCGCGCAATCAAGACTTTTTCGAGGGTTGCCCCAGCCGAAAGCAAAGACTGAATGACCTGCTTCCCGAGAAAGCCCGCTCCGCCGGTTACCAAAATCCGCTTATCACGCAAATCCAACACTGGGCTCACCTTTGCCTCGACATTACCATCCTGACTTTACCGCCACAAAGAAGCAGCGGCAAGATTCAAACTGCTCGATTGTATAGTAGTCGTCGCTCCTGTAAGGGGGCGGCTACCTGCCAGAACGCTTCAGAATTAGGCAACTCAAAATCAGAAGTGTTCTCAGCGCTCTGGCGAAGGCGATATCACCAGGTTCTTGGCAACGATGGGTTCTGCGCAAAAGCCTGGCAACTGGCACAGGGCCTAATCGATAGTTGCACCCACCCGCTCGCGGACATACGCATTATCTGTTGGCATCTCCCCACTGGGAGGAGTCAAACCCAGCGCCACGAGATCGGAATCCACCATCAATCCCACCAATTCGGGGAATGTGACCGACTGTTCCCAGCCTAGCTTTTGCTTCGCTTTTGTCGGATCACCGATCAACAAATCAACCTCTGCCGGACGCAAGTAGCGGGGGTCAAATTCAACATAATCTTCCCACTTCAAATTGACTCGCTCAAACGCTAGTTCCAAAAATTGGCGTACAGAATAGGTTTCACCAGTGGCAATCACATAATCGTCGGGTGAATCTTGCTGTAGCATAAGCCACATGGCTCGCACATAGTCTTTGGCGTAACCCCAATCTCGCTTGGAATCGAGATTGCCCAAATACAATTTTTTCTGAGTTCCGGCTACAATCCGGGCGATCGCGCGGGTGATCTTACGAGTTACAAACGTCTCCCCGCGACGCGGAGACTCATGATTAAACAAGATGCCATTGCACGCAAACATGTCATAGGATTCGCGATAGTTCAGCGTTTGCCAGTGTGCGTAGACCTTGGCGCAGGCATAGGGACTGCGGGGATAAAATGGCGTAGTTTCCTTCTGCGGAACATCTTGCACCTTGCCGTACATCTCGGAAGAGCCTGCCTGGTAATAACGGACCTGGGTGCCCGTTCGTTGCTGATAGTCTCGCAGTGCTTCTAAAATTCTTAGCGCACCGAGCGCGACCGCATCTACGGTATATTCCGGCGAATCAAAACTAACGCGAACATGGGATTGGGCGCCCAAGTTATAAACTTCAGCCGGCTGAACATCTTCAAAAATGCGACCGAGCGTGGTGCCGTCAGTCAAGTCACCGTAATGCAAGAAGAGATTTGCTTCCGGTTGATGAGGGTCTTCGTAGATATGATCAATGCGATCCGTATTGAAAGTCGAGGTACGCCGAATAATGCCGTGGACTTCGTATCCCTTCTCAAGCAACAATTCGCTTAAGTACGAGCCATCCTGCCCCGTGATCCCTGTGATTAAAGCCCGCTTCTTTTCGGTCATGCTCAAATTTCCCATTACGTCTTAAACAAACGACGGCTAGAATCTTGGAGTCTGTATTTTTTGACAGCGCCAAAAGCATCTAAGTCCTAAAACTCGATAGCCAAAGTTGTGACCTTAAAATAACCTAAAATTTCCCTATTGCAAATACGTGCAAGAAAGTCAGCAGCACTGGTCGAAATTTAGTCAGAAATACTGTTTCAGAGAATACAAGATTGTTTATTGGGCACCAATTTTTGAGAAGATTCTCAACCTATAAGTTCATAGAGACATCGAGGACCAATCAAGACTAGTAGCCGCCGCCTTTACCGGGTAAGAACATAACCCCAGCCGTTTTAAAAACAATCCAGAAGTCCATGAGTAAATGACGGCGAGTCGCGTAGAAAATGTCAATTTGCACACGCTTGGGATAGGGAATATCGTTCCGTCCAGAAACTTGCCAAAGACCTGTAATACCTGGACGAACCGTAAGAACCGTATTGATTCGCGGACCATATTTTTCGAGTTCTTCAGGAACAAGAGGACGCGGTCCAACGACACTCATCTGACCGCGTAGAACATTCCAAAATTGGGGGAATTCATCTAGGCTTGTTCGCCGCAAAAAGCGACCAATCCATGTAATACGAGGATCTTTCTTCAGCTTAAAGTTGGCGAGGTATTCTTGCTTAAGCTCAGGCGATTGAATAAATAAGTTTTGCAGCACAACATCCGCATCGATGACCATTGTCCGAAACTTAATACAGTTAAACGGCCTAAAATCCTTGCCGACTCTTTTTTGCACATAAAATATGGGTCCAGGCGAACTTAGACGGACGAGGACAGTGAGCAAGAGATATACCGGCGCACAGAGAACCAGAACACTAGCAGAAAAAAGAATATCAAACAGGCGCTTAGCGGTAATGCTGTTGAGCGCAGCTCCCAAATGAGCAAGCAGGCGGTGGCCCAAGAATCCTGAAGCTCGCCTTGGCTGCGAGCCCAGAAACCGATTTGATACAGGCCGGCTCTTAGCAGTCATTCTAACTTTTCACACCACGCAATTAGCATATCATCTTAGGGCATTCCATAGTAAGACAGGCTAAGTATGGTGCGCTTACAAAAAGTGCCCACAAGCTTAGGAAGACCGGATGACATCACTGCTTTTACTAACACAGCATCTGACTATGAGCCCAGCAATTTTGTTGCCCTGTTAAGGGCGCTGTCTCAAGAGCTTGGTTACTTATAGTGGGTTGTTTTTTTGTTGGCAAACTTGAAGATAGTTCTTGAAATGGATTTGAAACTGCTCTGTGCTGAATTTTTCAGCCTGCCATCGACAGGTCTGGGGTTTAACTTTAGCGGAATGTGCTTCAAACGCTAATATCCCCTCTGCGATCGCAGCTGGAGTTTGGGCGGAGAATAACCAACCGGTGCTATCCTTCGGAAATTGCCGCAGATCCCGAACCGTTTCAGTGGCACCCCCCTGACCATAGGCGATCACGGGCGTACCACAGGCTTGGGCTTCGACCAATGCAATGCCAAAATCTTCATAAGCAGCATAAACAAATCCCTTGGCCCGTCTTAGGTAGCTATTCACCTGTTCATCGGAAAGACGACCCAAAATTTGGACGTTGGCTTTTGCTTGCGATCGCAGCGATTCTAAATCGGGACCATCACCGATTACCACTAAGGATTTACCGAGTTGGTTAAACGCTTGCACGATTTCTCTGACATGCTTGTAGCTAACTAACCGAGAAACCACCACATAAAATTCATCCTTCTCTTCTTGAACAGTGAAGCGAGTCAAATTCACAGGCGGATAAATCACCTGTGCTTGACGTCGATAGCACCGCCAGATACGCCGTGCTGTATGACGGGAATTGGCAATAAAAAAATCGACCCGATTGGCACTAATCACATCCCACTGACGTAAACGATGGAGTAAATAACGGGTGAACAAACCCGGTACCCCTTTTCCTAAACGAGAAGCGTCTAAATATTCCCAGGTCAAGTCCCACGCGTAACGCATCGGGGTATGACAATAGCAGATATGAAGTTGATGAGGACTTGCGAGAATCCCCTTCGCTACTGCATGGGAGGAAGAAACGAGAATGTCATAGTCTCGGAGATCGAGCTGTTCAATCGCTAATGGCAGCAGCGGCAAATATTTTTGAACCCCTTGGCGTGCGCGGGGTAAATGCTGCAAGAAAGTCGTACCGATTTGACGTCCATAAAGATAGCTGTCTGGGTTGCAAGATTCAAAATCAATTAGTGCATAGATATCTGCATACAAACAATCCAAAATTGCTTGCACAACTAGCTCTGACCCACCTGTAGCCAAGGGGGTCAGCCACTCATGAACAACCGCATATTTCATGAAAATCGGCTAGAAAGCCGCGTTATCGCCATCGCCAAAATTACCCGCCATATTGCTGTCTTCATTTCGACTACCTAAAAGATCGAGGCGATTGACCCGAATAACCGGTCGAGAACAGGCATGACCATTGCGATTGGTGTAATTGTCAATTTTCAGAGAACCTTGAATACCAAGGAGCTTTCCTTTCCGCACATAGTTAGCCGCAATTTCAGCCGTTCGCCCCCAGATTTCAAGACTGAACCAGTCCGGCTTATCCTCACGACTGGTGGGTCGATTCACGGCCAGGGATAAGTTGCACAACACAGACCCCGATTCAAAATAGCGAACTTCAGGATCGCTGCCGGCTCTACCGACGAGGTTAACAACGTTCAAACTCATGGGTTCTCAGGGTTAGACTCACTAAGCAACGTAAGGCTAGCGCAGAAATTTCCGATTCGTCCAATCCGAGACTTGAGTCTACGACGCCGACTAAGACTCTCCTCAATATCCGCTCGACAAAATTCTGGACAAGAAAACCCTTCAAGTAGGAACGAACAGACCCTGTTCTCGGTCTAAGATTAAGTTTGTTTTTTGAAACCCTAAGATATCTTTAACAGTTGCTGTATATAGTGAACCTCCGCTCAGAGATGCACTAGCCTTAGAGTGAAAATTTCGTGTAGTGCCGTGTTGAGTGGGGGTCAAGTTGGGTATTTTAAGTCGCTTATCTTTGTCCAAAGATATCGGGATTGATCTAGGGACCGCAAATACGCTGGTTTATGTTTCCGGCAAGGGCATTGTTTTACAGGAGCCCTCGGTCGTTGCCATTGACCAGGATAAAAAGCTGCCACTGGCCGTCGGGCATGATGCTAAGCGCATGATGGGTCGCACCCCTGGCAACGTCGTGACAACTCGTCCTCTGCGAGATGGTGTCATTGCAGATTTTGAGTTGGCAGAAATTATGCTGCAACACTTTATCCGCCAATCAATGGACGGCAATCCTATCGTCCATCCGCGCATTGTCATTGGCATCCCCAGTGGGGTTACGGGAGTCGAGCGTCGGGCGGTTAAGGAAGCGGCGCTACAAGCCGGAGCGAGAGAAGTCTATTTAATCGAAGAACCCGTCGCGGCTGCCATCGGTGCCGGTCTACCCGTTGCTGAACCTACAGGTACGATGATTGTGGATATCGGAGGCGGAACTACTGAGGTAGCAGTCCTTAGTCTGCAGGGGACGGTCTTAAGTGAGTCCGTACGGGTAGCGGGCGACGAATTGAGTGATTCAATCACCCATTACCTCAAGAAAATTCATAATCTCATTATTGGAGAACGGACGGCGGAAGAAATCAAAATTCGTATTGGTTCCGCTTATCCGACCGAAGATGAAGAGCCCATCATGGAAGTCCGGGGGCTGCATTTGCTCTCAGGATTGCCCCGGACGGTCACCATTAAAGGCGGTGAAATTCGGGAAAGCATGTCTGAGCCCTTGGCTGCAATCGTTGAGGCTGTTAAGCGCACGCTGGAACATACCCCACCAGAACTCGCCGCCGACATTATTGATCGCGGCATTATGTTGGCTGGTGGCGGTGCACTGCTGCGCGGTTTAGGAACGTTGTTAACCCATGAGACGGGCATTGTGACACACGTGGCCGCAGATCCGCTAATTTGTGTGGTGCTGGGGACGGGACAAGCGCTCGAAAACTTTAAGCAGCTCGATCGCGTGTTTAGCGATAGCTCGATTGCTTAACTGTGAGGAGTTAGCCGCGACATTGGAGAATAGCCACAGATGTTGTCTTTATTGCGTTGGTGGAAACAACGGGGTACTTCATTTGGAATTGTTGCGCTAGCGCTTATTGGCGCTTTATGGCTACGGCAGACTCAAGGCGCACTCGTAGTGGAGCTGTATTATTGGCTCTCTCGTCCTCTGCGCTCGGAAGACTCCTCCCAGGTTCTGGCTCAACTCTCTTCCGCTCGAATTCAAGGACTAGAGCAGCAAATTGTTGAGCTATCGGCCCAAAATTCGGAACTGCGTAAATTACTCGGTGAAAAACAGGCTGACGTTGTCCAGGTAGCGGCACCGATCATTGGCCGCAGCGGTGATTTTTGGTGGTCTCAAGTCACCCTAGGACGAGGCGCTCGAGCCGGGATTAAAAAAGGGGATGCCGTTATCGGAATTGGGGGCTTAGTGGGACGGGTCATTCAGGTGACACCCCATACCAGCCGGGTATTGTTAGTCAGCGATCCGGCGAGCAAAGTGGGAGCGGTGGTGAGCCGGAGTCGAGAAATTGGCTATTTAGAAGGCAACGGCTCGGGCTACGCGCACCTGCAATTCATCAAAAAAGTTAATGATGTCCAGCCCGGTGATGCGATTGCAACGGCATCGGTAAGCCAATTATTTCCGGCGGGGCTGACCTTGGGCAAGGTGGAGAGAGTCATTCAAACGGACGGTCCCGCGCCTGCCGCTGTGGTGAAATTGACTGCAACCTTAGCCCATTTGGAGTGGGTCTGGGTGCAATCGTGGACGGGGATAGGGGAACTCGATAAGACAGAGTCGGGTCCAGCAGAAGACAGTACATCCTCGGCAGCATTATGAAAAGGGTCGCCGTTCCTTGGCGCAGATTACTCTCCATTCCAATACCTCGTAACGTTTGGCCGCTGTGTAATAGCGCCGTAGTTGTGGGTTCGGTTTTGCTGTGCGCAGTCTTTATGTTGGCTAGGTTTCCGGGAACTGAATTATTGAATGTAGGTCCGAATTGGCTGCTGATTTGGGTGGTGGTATGGAGTTTAAAGCGTCAACCTGCTCAGGCACTGTTAGCGGGCCTATTGGTTGGCATGATTCATGACGCCCTAGTTTCGACACCCTATCCCTTTCGGACGATATTGCTGGCTTTTGCGGGGTTAATGACAGCACGACTGCGCTTCGATCGTTGGTTGCAGGCGGAATGGGCGACGTTGCTGCTCGTGAGTTTCTTTATGGCTGCAGCCCTCGAAATCATCAACGCAGGGCAACACTTTTGGAGCTTGCAAACGACTTTTTTGCCGGTAGATTGGGCGAAAGCGGGGTCTATTTTTTGGCAGGAGTTACCGCGGATTGCGTTGACCTCAGCTGTGTTGACGAGTTTATGGGCACCTGTCGTGTATTATCCCCTGAAGCGGTGGGGGAGTTTTTACGAAAACCGTCAAAGTCGCCGTTTAAGATCGCGTTAATTACAATTTCAGGAATAAATCGCGTTTGCCAGATCGCTTATGACACTTCTGATTTTGAATTGCCTAATTCTAGAGCGTTCTGGTACGCAGCCTCCACCTTACGAAGGTGGCGACTGCTATAGTCTTGCATCCCAATCACAGACTGGAAATGGTTGTGCTTTGTCAGATTGGCGTTCTTGGTGCTGTTTACTGTTGAGAGTCGCTTTTGAAGACGTTCTTGCTCTGGGTTCCTGTGGTTGTGCTTACGCTGCTGGGGGCTTGGGTTTTGAGGGGATTTTATGATCAGGTGTTTTTATATGAGGGCTTGATTCATCTGTCTACGCATAGCTCGACTGCACAAATTATTGAGTTGGCATATCCCTCGGGTAAAACGCAAACGATAGAACTCAGCGGCAACGGAAGTGCAACTTTTTTCATGCCGAATGGGCATGGGGAAGGAAGCATTGCAGTGACCGTTGAGGGGGAATTTTTGGGTGATTATGGCTACATCACAACGTTGAATCAGCCGATTAATCTATCGATCTGTCAACAGTCTGTGCAGTTTTCCTACATGGCAGCCGGCACTTTGGACAAGTAGTGCAATGTCAGAACGGGTTTAAATTTGACGGAGTTTATCTTGGCGCGGAGAGCTCCTTGACTTTCACCGTTTGACCAGTTAGGGCTGATTGTTGAGCTGCGGTAGCCACCGTCAAAGCCTGAAGACTAGAACTCGTGCGCACGTACAGTGGCTGTGCTGGGTCAAGTAAATGAGCTAACACTTGCTGAGTATCTTGCGTAAATAGGCCGCGGCGAGACGGTAATGTAATACTTTTTTCTCCCTCTGACGTTCGCAACGTTCCTTCTGCCCCATAGAACGAAATCGAACCGCGATCGCCATGCAGTTCAAAATCTCGATAGCCCTGCCAGAAGATCTCTCCTTTGCCATAGGTGATGTCGGCTTGGAGCCCCGTTTCAAAGCGGAGCTGTGCTTGCGTTAAACAGGCTGAAAAATAAGGACTTTGCATGGTTGCATTATGCCACTCGCGGTGTTGGGCGCTAACGGTGGCAACTGGACCAAAGAGATTTGTAAAGCGGTGGAGCCGAGAGAGGGCCGCGACCAATGGAAATCCAAACAGGTCTCGATTAAACGTCCAGCGACGGGACGGTACTGGCCGCTGCGGCGTAATGGTTGTGTAGCGAGCGTAAACTGGCTCTCCAATGGCTTCTAAGTGAGCTCCCAACGTTTGGTGCAGTGAGCCCAGCAACTCGATGTGTTCGATATGGAGGAGTCGCTGTTTTTCTTGCGCTAAGGCAATCAATGCGATCGCATCTTCTGGCTCGAAACACAAGGGATATTCCACAACGACATGTTTCCCTGCATTGAGGGCAGCTCTGGCAACTGGGCCGTGCTGACTGTTAACGTTCCCAATGACCACCACATCAACCTGCTCGGACTGGACGAGCTCCATCCAGGGGCGTGTCTTGAGCCCGCCATATTTATCAGCAATGGTTTGCGTTTTTTCCGGAGTGTGACCGCTCAACAGCACGACCTCTGCCCGGTCGTCGGCCACCAGCGCGTCTAAACGACGTTGTGCCGCGTACCCAGTCCCAACGACTCCAAACCGGATTGGTGCACGATAATTCATAGCAAATATTTTGAGTAACGCTCACCCATGATTGATTAAGACCCTGAAGCAGTTGGAAATGAATGAATGCTTTCTAGCTTGAAGCTCATTAAACAGTGCTTAGTGTTCTTTTCACAATTGATTCAGAGATTATTCATCTGCGATCACAAATGCATTGTGGTGCTACCGTAAACGGTTCAATTGGCAGAAATATTGATCTGCCGATAATTGAGCTGCTGTGCTCCTGGATGACATTCATAACAAGTACGATGGCTGACCGGGTCAGCAAAGGATACCTGAGGATGGAGAGCTCGAAAATATCGTGATTTGGAAACAAACGCAGGAACCGATTCTTTTTCAAGTACTGAGCGCGAAAACGTCCGAAGATAATTCCACATCAACAAGATCACTGGACCGACTGGCGGCTCTAGTCTTTGTCCATAATGGTCACCCGGGTTCTCAAGAATTCTTTCCCAGGTTTCCGTGGGCAAGACTTCAGGCGGAATGGGAATATGACAGGTGCCGCAACTCTCTG